>DAIUCB010000299.1:0-3101 GCA_036846385.1 Bacillota bacterium
TGTAGCAGGAACTATTGCGAAAGAGGCGGCAAAAATCGGTGTACAGGTATATCTTGTTACCAGCGACAGGGACTATCTGCAGCTTATAGATAATGATATAAAGGTGCTTTTGACTAAAAAGGGAGTCACTAATATTAAGGAAATGGATATTCAAGCTATAAGTGAAGAATACGGAATAGCACCATCACAGTTTGTTGATTTAAAAGCACTTATGGGAGATCCCTCTGACAATATTCCCGGAGTAGGCGGTGTCGGAGAGAAAACAGCACTTAAGCTTATACAAGAATATGGGAGTCTTGATACAATATATGAAAAAATCGAGGATATCAAGGGAAAGCTTAAGGAAAAGCTGGAAAATGACAAGCTTCAGGCATATATGAGCAAAACACTTGCAAAAATAATTCAAGATATACCTGTGGAATTTGATTTAGAGGAATTCAAGGCAACAGAGCCGAAAAGTGAAAAGCTTATGGAGCTGTATGACAATCTTGAATTTAGAATATTTAAAAAGAGATTAAATATTTCCTCGGAAATCCATGAAGCTAAAACAGAAAATGCAACTGAAGCTCAATTATCTATGTTTGATTTGGAAGTAACAGAGAATACTGTAAAAAAAGTCGATAATATAATAAGTAATATTGAATATATCGATGATATTGAGCTGTTAGGTCAGGTTATCGCAAATATTAAAAAAAGCAGGAAAACTGCAATAAAGTTTTTATTAAACGGTGAAAGGTCATTGCTCAGTGAAGCCGTTGCTTTCGGAATTTCTGACTGTAAGGATAATACATATTATATAGATTTTGATAAGGTTGATAAAAAGCTTGCATTGGAAAAATTAAGAGAAATTTTTGAATCAAAAGATATAATGAAAATCGGACACGGAATTAAAAATGAAGCTATTTATCTTATGAAGCACAACCTTTGTCTGAATAATATAACCTTTGACAGTGAAATAGCCAAATATTTGCTTAACCCTTCGGAAAGCTCTTACCCAATCGACAGAGTTGCATATGAATATCTGGGAGAAGAGCATCCGGCAATAAATGATTATCTTGGTACAGGTAAAAACAGAATATCCTTTAATGAAATCAATCTGGAAAAAAGAAAGGAAGCTGTTCTTAACTATTTAAACACGGTAATTTTGTCTGAAGAAAAAATTCGCAATGAAATAAGTGAATTTAATATGACAGAGCTTTTTGACAAAATTGAAATTCCTTTGATTGAGGTTCTGGCTGATATGGAGTATATCGGCTTTAAGGTTGATTTAGAAATACTTAACGGCCTGGGCATTCATTTTGCCGGAAAGCTAAAAGAGCTTGAAGAAGAAATATATGAAAGCGCGGGAGAAAAATTCAATATTAATTCGCCGAAGCAGCTTTCGGTTATTTTGTTTGAAAAATTGGGGCTGCCGGTTATCAAAAAAACAAAAACAGGAATATCAACCGATGTTGAGGTACTGGAAAAACTCAAATCCGAGCATATAATCATAGGTCTTATAATAGAATACAGGCAGCTGATGAAGCTTAATTCCACATATGTTGAGGGACTGAAAAACGTAGTAAACAAGGATACCGGCAGAGTTCATTCGATATTTAACCAAACTATTACTACTACCGGCAGAATCAGCAGTACCGATCCGAATTTGCAAAATATACCTACACGCAGTCAGGAAGGCAGGGAATTAAGAAAGGCCTTTATTGCAGAGGAGGGTTACGTTCTTTGCGATGCGGATTATTCTCAAATAGAGCTCAGAGTCCTTGCTCATCTTGCAGATGAAGAAAAATTAATAGAAGCCTTTGAGAATAATATCGATATACATACAAAAACAGCAGCAGAGGTATTCAAGGTTAAAATTGAGGATGTAACGCCTATTATGAGGTCGAGAGCTAAAGCCGTAAACTTTGGTATAGTTTATGGTATAAGCGACTATGGCTTAAGCAGAGATTTAAATATATCAAGAAAAGAAGCAAAGTTATATATTGATAACTACCTTTCCTATTACAGCAATATAGACAAATATATGAAGAATATAATAGAGCAAGGCAAGAGAGACGGATATGTAGAAACTTATTTTGGACGCAGAAGATATATACCAGAGCTGTCATCAAGAAATTTCAACATACGTTCCTTTGGAGAGAGAATTGCTTTAAATACGCCTGTACAGGGTACTGCTGCCGATATAATTAAAAAAGCCATGATAAATGTATATAAAACATTAAAGCAAGGTAAAATGAAATCGAGATTGATTCTTCAGGTACACGATGAGCTGATAATTGAATCTCATGAATCTGAGCTTGAAGCTGTAAGAGAATTAATCAGAGATGAAATGGAAAATGTGGTTGATGACAGCTTTAAGGTACATTTAGATGCAGATGTAAATATAGGTGATAATTGGTATGATGCTAAATAATAAACCAAGAATTATAATTATTACCGGCGGTATAGGAACCGGCAAATCTACGGCAGTAAATATATTAATACAAATTGGCTATCAGGTGCTGGATTCCGATAAAATAGTACATGACGGGTATGGTGTCGGAGAAGATATATATATTAAGGTATTGAAAAATTTCGGAATGGGTATAATAAATGATGACCATACATTAAACAGGCAAAAGCTGGGGAGAATAGTGTTTAATGATGAAAAAAGTTTAAAAAAACTAAACGAGATAGTTCATACATATGTATATGATAAGCTCATTGAAGGAATAAAAAGCTGTAACGACAAGGTTATATTTTTAGATATTCCATTAGCCTTTGAAGAAAGGGAAAATATAGATAAATTTAATTTAAAATATGATGAAATATGGCTTATATACGTTAATTCCTCTATACAAGCCGAGCGGCTGACTAAAAGAGCTGTCAGCGAAAATAAAAACCCTGATGATGTTTTAAAAATAATCGGAAGACAAATACCGATTGAAGAGAAAAGAAAAATGGCAGATGAAATAATTATAAATGAAGGGTCCGTTGAAGAGCTTAAGCATGAAATTGAAAAGCTGCTCATTAAAAAAGGTTTAAATTAGGAAGGTGTGTGCTATGGCCAGAAGAAGAAGCAATTATGGAAGAAAGAAAAAAATAAAGATAAAGCCGGTTTT
>DAIUCB010000300.1:0-3075 GCA_036846385.1 Bacillota bacterium
TTCCGTTGCCGGATTGTATATCAACTATTTTGCCTTCCAGACCTGAATCTATTGCTTCCATGCCTTCAGGGAGCTTCGGTAAGAAGAGAGATATTGTCTCCTAGCGGGAGTTGCAAATAACTCTTTTTATATTAATACAAATTCTCGTTCCGTTATTGGTTTTGCTTGTTATTGAAATGTCTGCGTTTTCACCGTACATCAGTTTAAATCTTCTGTAGCAGTTGTACAGCCCTATGTGATGGTTTTGATGCATGTTTTTATTTGCTAAAAGTTTATTTTTTATTTCTTCAAGGTATTCACTGTCAATGCCTATGCCGTTGTCACAAATTTCAATTGTATATCTCTCGTCGGTTGTTTTGCAGGATATACTGACCTTGCCTCCGTTGGGCAAAGGTAGCAGACCGTGCTCTATGGCATTTTCTACTAAGGGCTGCAAAGAAAAATAAGGTATTACTAATGACAAAATATCTTCGTCTGCGTCTATTTCGTATTCGATTCGTTCTGAAAATCTATTTTTTTGTATTGTCAGATAATTTTTTATATAATTTAATTCTTGTCCCAAGGAAATCTCTGAGCTGATGCTGGATAGGTTGTATCTCAGCATTTGGGCAAAGGAATCCAGCATGTTTATTGCTTCGGGATATTCCTTCATAGAGATTAATCTGGATATTGAGCTGATTACATTAAAGACAAAATGAGGTGTAACTTGTTTTTGCAGTGCATCCAGCTCTGCCAGCTTAAGCTGGTGCTCCATTTCAATTTGCTTTCTTTCATAAATCAGGTTTTTTTTATGTTCCTCGTTTAACATTTCCTGCAGCTTATTGTACATTGTGTTTTGTATTATGTAATTGGTGAAGTTCTCTAGCGCAATAGCTGTTGCCTCTATTTGCTGATTGGTGAGGACCTTTATATTTTTAAAAAATTCAGCAGCCTCTTCAGTTTTCAGCCATGGCATTGTGCTTGATTTTGTATCCTTTGGGTAGCAGTCCATATCTGAGCAAAGCACTTGTCCGGCTGTGATGGCACCTATATATTCACCGTCAAAGGTTAAGGGGATTTCTATATTTATCAGTCCGGCATGACAAACATATATGCTTGGTTTTTTTGATCTGATAGCTATATCAATTGCGTTTCTGTTTGTTTGTGCACAATATGAGGCTCCCTCCTTTGTTTTATTTATTTCTTCGCAAAATTTTGAGAAGTTGCTTCCTCCTCCTATATGATTACCATCCAGATCAACAAATACAACGCCGAATCCTGTTGCAAATGCAAAGGAATCCTGAAATTGACCTAAAAATTCTTCTGTCAATATATCTTTGAGTTCTAGCTTCATATTAATTTCCCCCTTTGTTTAATTGTGATGGTATTTTGCCGGTTATGATTTTAAACACACGGTTAAAATGAGAGATGTTGACAAATCCGCAGCTGTGAGCTATATCCTTTATTGGTAGGTCAGAGGTTTCAAGCAGATAAATCGCATGCTTTATTCTTCTTTGATTTATATATGCTTTAATAGTTATACCCTTGTTTTTGTGAAAGCTGCGTGAAATATATGACGGATGAAAATGAAATTTATCTGCAAGGCTGTCCAAGGTAATTTGCTGATTAAAGCATTCATCTATATATTTTGCAATCAGTTCTGCGCAATCCTGATTAAAGGCAGAAGCTTCCTTGAGAAAAAACAATAGGCGATTAAAAAAATCCTCTGTTAATGCTAATATTTCATACCAATATTTTGCTTTGCTTATTTTTTGCAGGTGATTGTCCATTTTTAATATTGCAAGTATATTTTCAGGCAAAACATTGTTTATAGCTCTCATAATTGAAAATATGGTATTTATTATATGAAGTCTGTATTCTTCCAAATGATTTTGTTTGGATTTTAAAAAATCTAAATAACCGGATATATTGTATTGAATCAATTTTATATCATGGGTATTTATAGCTGTAAGCAGTTGATCTATAATTGTGTAAGGATATTTATCTATAAAATCAAGGGAAAGGTTTTCAAGATTCCCGCTTAACTGTCCCTTTAGCTGCTTTTTTTGCAAGCATGCATCTATTGTCTCCAATATTTTTTGTTCACTTGCCGGCTTCAGCAGATATGCATCGAGATTATAGTCTATAGCTTGGCGGGCAAATTCAAATTCGGCATAAGCGCTGTTTAGTATTATAATAGTGTTTTTATTCATTACCTTTATTAGCTTTGCAGCCTCCAGACCGTTAAACAAGGGCATGTTGATATCCATTATTATAATATCAGGTCTGTAGGTATATGATATTTCAACTGTCTCATGACCATTTGCAGCTTCCCCTACCAGATTATATTTATCCGGATATTTATTAATTACGCTTTTGAGATAGTTACGTTCTATTATTTCGTCATCTGAAATCAATATAGTATACATAAAATATCCTCCCTGTAAATATGGACCGGTTATTTTCTAAAATTAAAAGTATTAATTAAAGATTAATATTACTTAACCTTTTTAAATATATTATATCATAATTATTTTTATTCAGATATAAATTTCTTAATTTTTATTATAGGGTATCACGAGGAAGAAAGTATATCAATATATTCATATTTGCTGTTTTCTACCTCTTTGTTTGCAAAATTTGCTCTATAAATGCATATTGTAAACATTTGCATAGGATTTGTTTATTCTGTCGGTGCTATAATATAATTGTATTAATAATATCATGAGTTGTCCTCATTCAATAGCGTGCAATATGTAAATATATATGATTCGTGTATGAATCGAAGGAGACAATTCAAAATCAAATATTTTGAAGGAGGATGTAAATGAGAGTTAATGACAGATATGTATCTTTTTATTATGAGCCGGATGAGGATAGAGGGGAGGTTGTTATAGACTCTGCTAAAACTGCTTTACTTGTTATTGACATGCAAAATGTATTTTTGAAAAGACCGAGTGAGGAAGGAGCAAGTGAAAAGGAACTCCTTGCAATCAGAAGGTGGAAGCCGTTTTATGACAAAATAGAAAATGTAGTAATCCCGAATAATAAAAGGTTATTGGATCATTTCAGAGGAAAGGGATTAGAGGTAGTTTT
>DAIUCB010000301.1:0-3037 GCA_036846385.1 Bacillota bacterium
CAATTAGAGGATCCAAGATAACCGATTCTTTCATCCCAGGCATCGTCATATATCTCTTTTGTTACCTGTTCATCATCAACATAATATTCTACCTCAGAATAAATAAGCTTTATACCTTCATTAGGTTCAACATAATCATATTCCTCATCTCTATCGTCACAGTCATAATCATAGCTGTCTTCATTATCATCATAATCACTGTATATCTCATGGAAATCACATTCAAGCTCATTATCACTATATAAATATCCATAATTTAATAAATTGTATAAGCATTCGTACATTTCATCCATATTTTCTTCATTGTTATAGGCTTCACCAAGCCTGGCGAAAAAATCCAAAACTTCTTGGCTTTTTACCTCATATGTCACTTTATCCTTAGTATATAGTTTTTCCTTCCAATCACCGCTGGCGTTAGTTATAGTTATTTTCATTAGAATATGCCCCCTTTTAGTTTCATTAAATATTATTTTTTAAATATATTATGTATTTTGGATTTTAGCATATATTTTTTTAATTTTCCATTTAAAAAATATATAGATTAAATTATTATTTTAAGTAAAAATAAAAATATGTCGAATATTATCATAATCGACACCAATATATTACATTAAGCTGTCATCTATCAATAATTGGTTAGGGCAGCATATTTTCGGTATTTTCGTATTTGAATTTTTATTTAACTGAGATTTAATAAAGCTATCGGCGGTTTTATAGCTGTCTTGGAAATGCATCGGAATAAATATTTGAGGATGGAGAGCTTCAATTACATACTCTCCGCCGCATAGATAATTTTCTTCAAGTCTATAATCAACAGGAAAAAAAGCAGCCGTAATAGTTGTATTAAAATTTTTTATATCATTAATTATCTTTTTAAAGGAGCATTCCATATTTTCGGCCTCAAATCGAGTATCATCCTTCCATTTCCACCAATTTAGATCACCGGCATGAAAAATATTTATATTATCCAGATTAACAAGAAAGCTAACACCTAAGTCAGTAGAACCAAAGGTATTAACCTTAATGTTTTCGATAATTAATTCTTGATTAGGCTTTACAAAGCAAATATTGCTAATATCGCTGTAAACTTTAATATCATTACTGAATATATAATAAATATTACTTTTTTTGTTTCTCCAGGATAAAACTTCACTGTTATAATGATCACTATGGCTATGTGAAGCAAATACAAAGAAATTTTTTTTCGATCTAAAAATATCGTTTATAAGACCTTTAAAGCAGAAATCATTATTTTGTGTTTTTGCCTTATAAAAATCGAATATTAAAAAGGAACTTTTTGTTTCTATAATAAAACAGCTGTGATAAATATGGTAAATTTTCAAGAAATTCAACCTCCTTCACAATTTTGTTAAAAATAATTATATTATAATCTCATATTTAAGGCAATATTTTTTTCTTAGGGTAGAAGTTATATCTCTCAGCATATATTTGAACTTGTAAGGTATTGTGAACATGATATAGCATTAAGTATCGACGTGCTTCAACATATATTAAAGGAAACGGAAAAATAGTATTATCCGCAGATAGTAAACAGATAAATAATATACTTGGCTCCCGAATATAAAATAAAAAATATAAAATATGATGTAATAATTGAATAATAATATTTGGTATCAGATAAAATAATGTAGTAGCAATTTAATAGCAAATAGGATAATTTTGTTATTGTTAAAAAAACTTAAAAATAATATTTGTAATTATTAATTTACTATAGTATAATGAGAAGTTAATAAAATTAGTAAACGAGGATGATAAAATTAATGAAAATTGAAAATGTAAATTTGAATGAAAACATTCAAAAAGCTTTAGAGGAAATGGGGTTTGAGGATAGTACCCAGATACAACAAGAAGCTATACCGGTAATACTTGAAGGAAGAGATATAATTGGCCAATCAAATACAGGAACAGGTAAAACGGCAGCGTTTGGTATTCCTATTCTTGAAAAAATAGATAAAGATTTGAAACTTCCACAGGCTATAATTCTTTTACCTACAAGAGAGCTTGCTGTGCAGGTTGCAAATGAGTTTAGAAAAATCGGGAAGTATATGGAAGGTATTAAGGTAGTCAGCGTATACGGCGGAGCTGACATCAGGGATCAAATTAATAAGCTGAAGGCCGGAGCGCAAATAATAGTAGGAACTCCCGGCAGGGTTATAGACCTTATTGACAGACACGTTATAAAATTAAGCGAATTAAATATCGTTGTACTTGACGAAGCCGATGAAATGCTGAAAATGGGCTTCAGAGAGGATATAGAACTGATACTGAGCAAAATAGATCATGAAACGCAAACACTTTTATTTTCTGCTACGATACCGGAGGGTATTTCTAAAATAATTAAAAAATTCCAAAAAAATCCGGTTACAGTAAAGGTTATGAGAGAAGGAATAACTGCCAAGGAAGTTAAGCAAAGCTATTTTCTTGTTAAACATACAGATAAGGTAGAAGCATTAACAAGAATAATTGACACTTATACACCAAAGCTTACCTTAATATTCTGCAATACAAAAAAAGGTGTAGATGATTTGTATGACCAATTAATCGAAAAGGGCTTTAATTGTGATAAAATACATGGTGATATAAAGCAATCACAGCGAATAGACACCTTAAATAAATTCAACAACGGAGTAATTGATGTTCTGATAGCTACAGATGTTGCAGCGAGAGGACTTGATATAAAAGAGGTTGAGGCAGTAATTAATTATGAGGTGCCGGCTAAGGAAGATTATTATGTTCACCGTATAGGCAGAACAGGCAGGGCAGGCAGAGAGGGAGCTTCCTTTACTCTTGCATCGGCTAAGGAAATTAAAAAAATCGAAAATATTGAAAGATATACTAAAAAGCAAATCAGAAAAAGAGCAGTTCCCACTATTGAAAAGGTAAATGAGGTAAAAGAGGATAAATTTATCAGAAATATTGTCGATGCAATAGAAAATGATGAGCTGGGAGAAAACAGATTACTTGCCGGCAAGCTGTTAGAAAAAGGCTATGATGCGGAAACACTTATAGCAGCAAT
>DAIUCB010000302.1:0-2967 GCA_036846385.1 Bacillota bacterium
GTTTACGTGTGGTTTATTTCTTTCGAATTTTTGCTTTGCCATTTATATTTCCTCCCGGATTTATTTTAGATATAATTTAAGAGATTATATCCATATTATTTAATTTTAATCTTTATTTTGCCGTTATTTTTTCAGCTACACTGTTAGGCACCTTTTCGTAATGATCAAATTCCATCGAGTAGTTAGCTCTTCCCTGTGACATTGATCTAAGAACAGTTGCATATCCGAACATTTCCGATAATGGAACGAACGCATTAACAACCTTTATTCCGTTTCTGTCACTGAAGCCTTCAATTCTTCCTCTTCTGGAGTTTACATCACCCATAACATCTCCTAAATATTCTTCCGGACATGTTACTTCAACCTTCATATACGGTTCTAGCAATACCGGTGATGCTTTTCTCATTGCATCCTTAAATGCCATAGATCCGGCTATTTTAAACGCCATCTCACTTGAGTCTACATCATGATATGAACCATCATACAATGTAACCTTAAAATCTATAACAGGATATCCTGCAAGGATTCCGTTTTCTGATGCTCCTACTATACCTGCTTCAACAGCCGGTATATATTCCTTTGGTATAACTCCACCTGTAATTGCATTGACAAAAGTGAAGCCTTTGCCCGGTTCTTGTGGCTCCATGGTAATTTTAACATGACCATATTGACCCTTACCTCCGGATTGTCTTGCGTACTTACAATCTACGTCTGCAGTACCTGTAACTGTTTCTTTGTAAGAAACCTGTGGCTTACCTACATTTGCTTCGACCTTAAATTCTCTTAAAAGTCTGTCAACTATTATCTCTAAATGCAGCTCGCCCATACCTGCAATAATTGTCTGTCCTGTATCAGGGTTTGTATAGGTTTTAAATGTCGGATCCTCTTCAGCAAGCTTTTGAAGACCTACACCCATTTTTTCCTGTCCTGCTTTAGTTTTAGGTTCAATTGCAACCTCTATAACCGGTTCCGGGAAATCCATTGATTCCAATACTATTGGATGATCCGGATCACACAATGTGTCGCCTGTTGTAGTTTGCTTTAAACCAACTGCAGCATCTATATCTCCTGTATAGGATAATTTAATTTCTTCTCTCTTATTTGCATGCATCTGAAGTATTCTTCCGATTCTTTCTTTCTTGTTTTTTGTAGAATTTAATACATAGCTTCCTGATTCCATTATGCCTGAGTAAATTCTAAAGAAAGTCAGTTTGCCTACAAAAGGATCTGTCATTATTTTAAATGCCAATGCAGATAACGGAGCCTCGTCTGAAGCTACCCTTACTATTTCTTCCTTTGTATCAGGATCAAATCCTTTAATTTGCGGTACCTCTAAAGGATTCGGCAAATAATCAACTATGGCATCAAGCAATAATTTTACTCCCTTATGCTTATATGCTGTACCGCAAAGTACAGGCACTATTTTAACATTAATAGTCGCATTTCTTATTGCAGCCTTTAATTCTTCCTTAGTGATTTCTTCGCCGTTTAAATATTTTTCCATCAATACTTCATCAAAATCTGATACAGCCTCTATAAGCTTATCTCTGTATTCAATTGCCTGATCCATATTTTCTTCAGGTATATCAATTATATCTTGACTAATTCCGTCTTCGTCATTGTATCTTATTGCTTTCATTTCAACAAGATCAATGATAGTGCTGAACTGATCCTCAGCTCCTATAGGAAGCTGAATCGGAACAGCATTAGTTTTTAGTCTTTCTAACATAGTATTAACTGAGTAGAAGAAATTGGCTCCCAATTTATCCATTTTATTTACAAAACAGATTCTTGGAACTCCATATTTATCTGCCTGTCTCCAGACAGTTTCTGATTGGGGCTCAACACCCATTTTTGCATCAAATATTGCTACAGCACCATCTAGCACCCTTAAAGATCTTTCAACTTCAACTGTAGAATCTACGTGACCCGGTGTATCGATAATGTTTATTCTTACATCTTTCCATTTACAAGTAGTAGCAGCTGAAGTTATTGTAATTCCTCTTTCCTGCTCTTGCTCCATCCAGTCCATTTGAGCTGCACCTTCATGTGTTTCGCCGACTTTGTGAATCTTCCCGGTGTAGAACAGGATTCTTTCGGTGCATGTAGTTTTTCCTGCATCAATATGCGCCATTATACCAATATTCCTTGTATTTTCTAAAGAATATTCTCTCATTTTTTTCCTCCTTCAAGCTGCCAAATAAAAATTCATTACTATTTTAGATTTATTACCATCTAAAATGAGCAAATGCTTTATTAGCTTCTGCCATTTTATGTGTGTCTTCTCTTTTCTTTACGCTGGCTCCTACGTTATTAGCTGCATCCATCAATTCCTTTGCAAGCTTTTCACGCATAGTCTTTTCTCCTCTTTTACGAGAATATGTTACTAACCATCTCAAACCCAACGTTTGTCTTCTTTCAGGTCTAACCTCTATCGGCACTTGATAAGTCGCACCGCCGACTCTTCTTGCTTTTACTTCAAGAACAGGCATGATGTTGTTCATTGCCTTATTAAATACCTCTAGCGGGTCCTCACCTGTTTTTTCCTTTATTATGTCAAATGCATCATAAACAATGGTTTGAGAAACCCCTTTTTTTCCATCATACATAAGCTGGTTGATTAATTTAGTAACAACCTTATCTTTGTAGATTGGATCTTCCATAACTACTCTTTTGGGTATGTGTCCTTTTCTTGGCACTGTACTTCCCTCCTTAATAAAATTTTAATTCATAGGTACTCGACAATATAACTTTTGCCGTTGTGCACAACATGCATCATATATATTATGAGGCGCCTTTGCAGCATCATAACCTGCATAGTGTGCCGGATATCGTCAAATTATTTTTTTGCTTTTTCTTTTTCAGCTCCGTATTTAGATCTTGATTGAGCTCTTTTGTTTACACCAGCTGTATCAAGGGTACCTCTGATTATGTGGTATCTAACCCCTGGTAAGTCTTTAACTCTAC
>DAIUCB010000303.1:0-2936 GCA_036846385.1 Bacillota bacterium
CACTATGGACTCTGTCAGCAAAATCTATAGGAGTAGACCCTGACGGCAGATTAACTACCTCTCCGTTCGGTGTAAACACAAATACCTCATCTGTATATAAATCTATTTTAAGTGATTCCATAAATTCCTGAGGATCATTAGTCTCCTGTTGCCATTCAAGCATCTGTCTGAGCCAGTTAAGTTTCTGATCCAAATTAGTATCTTCATCTACTCCGTCCTTGTACTTCCAATGAGCTGCGATACCATATTCGGCAGTCCTGTGCATTTCCAAGGTTCTGATTTGAATTTCAAAGGGCTCTCCGTCAGGTCCTATAACAGTTGTATGCAACGATTGGTACATATTTGGCTTTGGCATTGCTATATAATCCTTGAATCTGCCCGGCACAGGCTTCCACAGTGTATGAACCGTTCCGAGAGAGCCGTAGCAATCCTTTATATTGTCAACAATAATTCTTACAGCTATTAAATCATATATTTGCTCAAAGGTTCTGTTTTTAAAGTACATTTTTTTATAAATACTGTACAAACTTTTCGGTCTTCCTTTAATATCTGCTTTTATACCTGATTCAGACAGTCTGTCGGAAATTATAGAAATAATATGACTTATATATTCCTTCCTTTTCTCACTTTTAGCTGTTATCTTTTCAAGTAAATCAGCATAGCCTTCGGGATCGATATATTTTAAGCTTAAATCCTCCAGCTCCCACTTAATAGATGCAATACCCAGCCGATTTGCTATAGGAGCATATATCTCTATGGTTTCCAATGCTTTTTCTTTTTGCTTATCCGGAGGCATATACTCCAGAGTCCTGATATTGTGAAGTCTGTCGGCAAGCTTAATAATTACGACTCTGATATCCTTAGACATAGCTATAATCATCTTTCTCAGTGATTCTGCCTGCCGTTCTTCCTTGTTTCTGTATTTAACCTTGCTTAATTTAGTAACGCCGTCTACCATGTTGGCAATTTCTTCACCAAACTCTTTATTAATTTCATCATAGGTTATGCCCGTATCCTCTACGACATCATGGAGAAGCCCCGCAGCAATAGTCGGCACATCTACATGCAAATCAGCCAAAATCAACGCAACATTATATGGATGAATAAAATACCTTTCACCCGAAAATCTTGTCTGCGCGTTTGAATGTGCCATCTCCGCATAATGGTATGCTTTTATTACAACATCAATATCAGCATTTGGATTATATGATTCGATTTGATTAATAATATTTTCTAGCATTGACATCTCCACTGTTTTCTAATCGTATGATTTTACAAATCTATTTTTATTTAATTAATATTTAACTAATGATTCTACTCTGTATTTGGAAAGCTTATCTCTTCCTTTCAAATCCTCAAGCTCAATTAAAAATCCAAGTCCCACTACTGTTCCGCCCAGCTGCTCTACAAGCTTGGCAGCAGCCATCATCGTACCGCCTGTTGCCAGCAAATCATCAATAATTAAAACCCTCTGTCCCGGCAAAATGGAATCTCTGTGTATTTCCAATGAATCAGAGCCATATTCTAATTTATATTCATATTTTACGGTTTCAGCCGGCAGCTTACCGGGCTTCCTGACAGGTACAAAGCCGGTTCCCAATAAATAAGCAATTGGTGTCGCAAAAATAAATCCCCGTGATTCTGGGCCGACAACTATATCTACCTTCAAATCCTTAAATTTTTCTGCCATTTGTTTAATACATTCATTTAATGCTTCTGCATCCTTCAATAATGTAGTAATATCCTTGAAGCTTATTCCTTCCGTCGGAAATCCCTCTATTACACGAATTTTTTCTTTTAAATTCATATTTCCTCCAAATAACTAATTAAATTAATTTATTTATTTTTTTATATAAAGAATTTCATCCTTAAAAATATAATTAATATTACTGTCCATCCTTAAAATACATACTATTTCTTCTTCTGTTATTTTTGTATTATATAACTTGTTAATCTTTTCTACAAGCTTAAATATGTCTGTTTTAATAATTTTCGATTTAGATTTATTTATAATTGAATTTATTATTTTTATTTTATTTGAATCTGATACGCAATAAATATTTTCAGGTTCTTCAATATTTAATAAAACCAGCTGCAAATTATTATTTCCCTTAAATTCATTGTTATTAATAGATACTATGTAGGAGGACGGTTTAGATAAAATCTTATCCAAAATGCTTATTTTTCCGAATCCGATAACAGGAATTTCTTTTTCTGAATCAGATAGCTTAAAGCTCAGATGATTTCCGTTTATACCGACTCTTTTTAAATCCTTCAAGGAAGCATTTTTTAATGCAAAGACAGGTTTAGGATTTCCATGACCAAAGGGCTCAAATTGATATATTTCATTATATAGTCTATCGGTAACATCCTTATTTTCTATATATGCATCAACCTCAATCTTTTTATATTTGTCATCTTCGCAAATATTTTTTTCAATATATTTGTTTATTTCAACCGAAAATTGATTGATATTATCAGCATAAATTGATAGTCCTGCAGCCAGCTTGTGACCGCCGTATTTTACTAAATATTCATCTGTATTTTGCAGTGCTTCATAAATATTTAAATATGGTAAGCTTCTTGCGGAGCCTCTGCCCAGTCCTTCCTTTAGAGAAATAATTATAGACGGCTTATCATACCTTTCAGTTATTTTGGATGAGACTATTCCCAATACTCCTTCGTGCCAGTTTGTCCCACATATTATTATAATATTTCTTTTATATAATGAATCCGTTTCTATTTTATTAACTGCCTCATTAAATATATCCTGCTCTGTTTGCTTTCGTAAAAGGTTTAAGTCCTCAAGCTCTTGTGAAAGCTTATCTGCCTCAAGTTCATCCTCAGTCAGCATCAGCTTTATTGCTTTGCAAGCAGAGCTCATTCTGCCTGCTGCATTTATTCTGGGAGCCAATATATATCCAATATGGAAGGAT
>DAIUCB010000304.1:0-2923 GCA_036846385.1 Bacillota bacterium
CGAAAACCAGATAAGCTTAGCAGGCAGCTTATCAAGGCTTATTGCAATTATAACTCTTTTTTCAACAATAATGTATTCAGTATACCTTAAAGGTAAGCTTAGCCAGCTTCCGATATTATTTGGCTTGCTCACCGGATATGCAGCGGCTGTTATACTTGGACTTATAACAAAAATTCCGTTTATAACCTTTGATACAATTAAAAATACAGGATTTTTAAGCATTCCTACATTTACACTGCCGACCCCTTCATTAACTGCAGTAATAGCAATTATGCCTATTGCTATCGCAACTATCCCTGAGTCTACAGCCCATGTATATCAATTAGATATTTATGTAAATGATTTAGCAAGGAAAAAAGGTGTCAGTAAAAAATATGATATTGAAAATAAATTGGGCTTAAATTTAATAGGAGACGGTATAGGCGATATTATTTCCGGCTTCATCGGCGGACCTGCAGGCACAAACTATGGTGAAAATATAAGTGCGATGGCAATATCAAAGAATTTTTCAATATATGTACTTATGGCTGCGGCAGTATTTACAATGATTATTTCTTGCTTTACTCCTTTGATTAATGCAATATATTCTATTCCTACATCTGTAATAGGCGGATTGTCTATATATCTGTTCGGAGTAATTGCAGCTCAAGGTATTACAATTATGATGGACAGAAAGGTTGACATGTTCAGCTCAAAAAATCTTGCAGTTATTGCCATAATCCTGATAGTAGGACTTGGCGGAAGCTTTGGTTTTGAGGGCGGAATGATTCCTATGTTTGGAATAGAGTTACCTGCAATAGCTACGGCAGCGATAGTAGGAATACTGTTAAACCTTTTACTTTCAATAGGAAATAAATAAAAACAAGAACAATCAGCAAAATCAAAGATTGTCGGTGAATCCTAGGAAGTTTTTTTGCTTAACAATAAAAAGCGATTCTTTAAAATATTTAAGAATCGCTTTTTTGTTGAGTATAATCTTTGTGTAGTCGATTTTATATTATAAATCATCTATTTGTTTACAGTTAAATTTCTGCCGTCATAATCTACCACTAATTCAGTATCAGGCTCCAAATCATTTGAAATAATCAGCCTTCCGATTAGAGTTTCAACATTTCTTTGTATAAATCTCTTCATTGGTCGTGCACCGTATATCGGGTCATAGCCTTGTTCGATTATATAAGCTTTTGCAGCAGGGGAGAGTGTAACTGTAAGCTGTTTATCTTTTAATCTTTTTTGTAAATCCTTTATCATTAATTCTACTATTTTTGATATTTCAGCTTTAGTCAATGGTTTATAAAATACAATTTCATCTAATCTGTTTAAAAACTCAGGTCTGAACTGTTGCTTCAATAATTGATTCACTTCTTTTTTAGCTCTTTCGGATATTTCACCGCTGTCAGAAATACCTTCCAATATATAGCTTGAGCCTAAATTTGATGTCAATATTATTATTGTATTTTTGAAATCTACAGTTCTTCCTTGAGAATCTGTTATTCTTCCGTCATCGAGAATTTGAAGCAATATATTGAAAACCTCAGGATGAGCCTTTTCAATTTCATCAAATAATACGACAGAGTAAGGCTTTCTGCGCACTGATTCAGTCAATTGACCGCCTTCCTCATAGCCTACATAGCCGGGAGGTGCTCCTATCAGTCTTGATACAGAGAATTTTTCCATATATTCACTCATGTCAATTCGGATAATATTGTGTTCATCATCAAACAAGGACTGTGCAAGAGCTTTGGCAAGCTCGGTTTTTCCGACTCCCGTAGGTCCTAAAAACAGGAAAGAGCCTATTGGTCTGTTTGGATCCTGTATCCCTGCCCTTGACCTGATAATTGCTTCGGTAACCTTTACCACAGCCTCATCCTGACCTATAACCCTCTCATGAAGAATATCTTCCAGCTTCAGCAGCTTTTCACGTTCACCCTCCATCAGCTTAGCAACAGGTATTCCGGTCCAACGTCCGATAATACGTGCAATTTCTTCCTCTGTAACCTTGTCTCTGAGCAGGGTATTGGATCCCTGAGCTCTTTCGGCAATTTCCTCTTCGGTACTCAAGGCTTTTTGAAGCTCGGGAAGCTTGCCATACTTTAACTCGGCAGCTTTATTCAAGTCATAATCTCTTTCTGCCCTTTCAATATCCGAGTTTACCTTTTCAATTTCCTCTCTGATTTTTTGTACCTTTGTTATAGCATTTTTTTCATTTTCCCATTTGATCTTCATTTCCTTAAACTGAGCTCTCATATCCGCCAATTCCTTTTGAATATCCTTTAAATGCTCCTCTGAAATTTTATCATGTTCTTTTTTTAATGCAGCCTCTTCAATTTCATGCTGCATAATTTTTCTGGAGATTTCATCAAGTTCTGACGGCATAGAATCCATTTCTGTACGAATCATGGCACAGGCTTCATCTATTAAATCTATTGCTTTATCAGGTAAAAATCTGTCTGATATATATCTGTGTGAAAGAATTGCTGCTGCAATTAATGATTGATCCTGAATTTTTACTCCGTGGAAAACCTCATATCGTTCCTTTAAGCCCCTAAGTATTGAAATTGTATCCTCAACAGTCGGCTCATCAACCAGAACGGGTTGGAAACGCCTTTCCAATGCCGCATCCTTTTCAATATACTGGCGGTATTCGTTAAGGGTAGTAGCACCTATACAATGAAGCTCACCTCTGGCAAGCATCGGTTTTAACATATTACCTGCATCCATTGCACCTTCGGATTTGCCTGCTCCGACAATAGTATGCAGCTCATCTATAAATAAAATTATTTTTCCCTCGCTTTTTTTAACCTCTTCAAGGACTGCCTTTAAACGTTCCTCAAATTCGCCTCGAAATTTTGCCCCTGCAACCAGAGAGCTCATATCAAGTGAAAATATTTTGCGTTCCTTTAAGTTGTTAGGTACATCTCCT
>DAIUCB010000305.1:0-2912 GCA_036846385.1 Bacillota bacterium
CCTTTTTCATAGGCATATCCGACATATTTGTCTGCCCATGATGCTACATCGGTAAAGGGATGGGTCCAGCTGCCGTTTAAAGCCCCAGGTTCCTGCCCTAACACACGAATCAGCATTATCAATGCTTCTGTACGTGTAGGTGTCCTGTCTAAATCGAAATTGTCATCAGATACTCCTTTAAACAGACCGAGCAGCTTCAGTGCAGAGGCCTGAGCTTCTGCATCTGCCTTATTGGCTGCATATACTGATATAGGCATGCTCATTGTTATAAGCAATATCATTGTTAAAAAAATAGCTACCTTTTTCTTCATAAGTATCATTCCTCTCATTTTTAATTTTTAATTTTTAATTTTTAATTTACATATAAATAAATTATATCAAATCATGTACTTATAAAGGTGTGCGTTAAGCACACATTTCATTTTTTTAAATAACAGATATTTTTCATTGATATACAATTTTAAATCTTGCTTTATTACCCATAGCTTCTGCATATTTCTCCATAGCTTGACTAATTTCTGCAAGCTGAAGGTTGGGAAGGGCTAATAGTGGTGTAAAATCGGCGATATTAGTTTCCGATAAATATATTCTTTCAAGCATAGGAAAATCTTTGATATTGTCAATTGATTCCAATGATGTTTTACGAACCATAAGTATCTTTAGAGAAGTAAGACCGCTAAATGCATCCATTGATTTAATCTGTGTACTTCCGGCATCAATATCTGTTAAATATATGCAGCTCTTAAGTACTGAAAAATCTGAAACCTTAGTATCGAATAAAAATAATGAATGCAATAATTTAAGCTGAGAAAGAGGCGAAATATCATTTATGGGGTTGTGCTTCAGCTCGATGCATTCCAAGGATTTAAGCTGTGATAAAGGTGTTATGTCACTTATATTTTGATTTGACAGATATAATTTACGTAGATTTGTTAATTTTGTAACATCATTCAGCGTACTGATACTGCCCTTTACTGTATTTTTGTCCTTTGCTGCAAAGCCGTCTGAATAGTTCATATACTCCTCTATATTTGCAGCTGCTTTATCACCAAATACATATAATTCTGTGACATTTGCTAATTCCTCCTGCGATATTATATCATTATTGCTCTTGGAAAGTGCAAGCCGTACTGATTTTTCCAGCAAAGGCTCTTGAAATCTTACAATTTTCGACTGCTGCTGATATATTTTTACAGTAGAAAACATAATTAAAAATACAGATACAACAGAAATTGCCGGAGTACAAAAAAAAGAAATCATATTTCGATGTTCATTGCAGCGTAAAAGTGCAGCCTTTACATCATAAGCATTTTTATAACGATCATCCGGCGAAAAGGCTGTACATCTTTTTATTATTCTTGCAACCCTCTTGTTTGAAATACCCCCCAATGCTTTATTGATCTGTGTCTCACCGGTTAAAAGCCAGCATAGTAATACACCAAGAGAGAATATATCTGCACGGCAATCAGTCTGTGAAAAACCATATTGCTCAGGAGCAGCAAAAAATCTTGTACCGAAGCATACTGTGTCCTCCTGTGCTTTTTCATCATATTCTCGAGAAATACCAAAATCAATCAGCTTAATTTTACAGTTTCTGCCCAGTATAATATTTTGCGGTTTAATATCTCTATGTATAATAGGAGGGTTTTGTCCGTGTAAATAAGTAAGTATATCACAAAGCTGTATACAAATTGAAATTATTTGCTGCTCTGTAGGGCATCTGTCTTTTCCCAGCCTGTCAAGTGGTATACCTTCAGCATACTCTCTTACGACACAAAGCATTTCTTCATTTTCGTATTCGCCTATAAAGGTCGGCAATCCGTCATGATTAAGCTTTTTCAGTAAATCACTTTCAGTAGCATGGGACAAAAGCTTTTTATCTGTGTAGCATTTTGCAACATAATATTTACCTGATTTCCATTCCTTGACCAACAGCGTTTCTCCCATCTCATTATGAGACAGACACTCCAGCTGTTCATAGGTATTTAGAAAGTCATCACAATAGCTATTTTCATCAAAACCATTTAAAAAATCACCGATAATCATTTCATTCATGCTTCTCATCACCGCCTAAAAGTGTCAATCCAAGCGATTCAAGAACCCCTTGTGTTTCTATAATATCAATATTATTGTTAATGCAATATAGAATGGCAGCATCTCTTTTTATTTTGGGATACAATAAGCTTTTTTGTGCTGCCTTCAAAAGTTTTTGGGTGCCATCAACATTGAGTCCGAATCCAAAAGCAAGCTGTATAACCTTATCACGTGACGGATTGCGAGTTCCGTTAAAAATCTGATGCCCATAGGTTCTCTCAATGGAAGAATTCTTAATAACCTGAGCCGGTACATAGTTCATAGACTGACACAGCTCTGTTATGTAAATATGAAATGAAGGTATTTCTAATGCAGTTTCATTTATATCCATAAATTCCTGCAGGTTAGGTGATTTAAAAAGTCTGCGGAACAAAGTACTTGTTTTAATCCTTTTATTATTTTTTTGCATTGACATAATACTCCTTTCTGACCGAATCGCTTTTATATATATTTTATAATCACAATTATATACCCTTTAAAAAATTATACAAGATGATTAATGCTAAATAGATATATTAAAATATATCCTTAAAATATATCCTTTTCGTTTATGGAGCTATATCATAAATCACTTTACATCTTTGCAATTCTCATTTTATATATCAGTAAAACTTTTCTTCGTACACCAAGGGGCATTCTATAGTATAGCGCAAGCAAAAAACAGTGCAGAAGCTTTTATCTGCACTGTTTTTAAATATTTTAATATTTAATACCTATATTCGTTACCTGTCTTATCTCTGTGCTTCATATTGTCTTAAAAGCCTAACAAATAATTCAGGAACCTTTGCCATATTTTCAGGAGATTCTACAAATGAAAT
>DAIUCB010000306.1:0-2832 GCA_036846385.1 Bacillota bacterium
ATTAAGGGAAGTTGCAAATCTATGCTTGCAGAAATCTCATTATGCATACAATGAATTGCTTAAAACAGGAAAATTTACACCCTTGTTTACAGCACCGTTTTTTAAGGAGTTTGCCCTCATAAGCAAGGAGCCTGTAGATGAGCTGAACAAAAGATTGCACAAAAGCAACATTATAGGCGGATATAATATTGAAAAGCATTACCCTGAGCTAAAAAACGGATATCTCATTGCGGTAACCGAAAAAAGAACCAAAATGGAAATTGACTATTTAGCAGAAAGGATGGCTGAATAATATGCATAATGATAATTTGTTAATATTTGAAAAAAGCATACCCGGCAGAAAAGCATATTCCCTGCCGAAGTGCGATGTTCCTCATATAACTATTGATGAGTTGCTTGATAAAAAGTATCAAAGAGAAAGCTTACCTGAGCTGCCGGAGATAAGTGAGCTTGATGCAGTCAGACATTTTACGGGGCTTTCTAAGAAAAATCACGGAGTAGATTCCGGTTTTTATCCCCTCGGAAGCTGCACGATGAAATATAATCCGAAGGTTAATGAATTGGTTGCAAGGTTTGACGGATTTGCTAAAATACATCCCTATCAGCCTGAGAGTACAGTACAGGGAGCATTGAACATTATGTATGAGCTTGGAGCTATCCTCTCTGAAATAACGGGAATGGATCAATTTTCACTTCAGCCTGCCGCAGGTGCGCACGGAGAGTTGACCGGTCTTATGATGATTAAATCATACCATAATAACAAGGGTGATATGAAGAGAAATAAAATCATCGTTCCTGATTCGGCACACGGAACCAATCCAGCTTCGGCTGCAGTTGCAGGCTTTGATATAATAGAGGTCAAGTCAAATGAAAAGGGTTTGATTGATTTAAATTCTCTCAAAAGCCTTATGAGCGATGAAGTAGCCGGCTTTATGCTGACAAATCCAAATACTCTCGGACTTTTTGATGAAAATATATCGGAAATAACCAAAATAGTACATGATGCGGGAGGCTTAATGTATTATGACGGAGCAAATGCCAATGCAATATTGGGTATATCGAGACCCGGAGATATGGGCTTTGATGTAGTTCATCTGAATCTGCACAAGACCTTCAGCACACCTCATGGCGGCGGCGGTCCGGGGTCAGGTCCTGTAGGTGTAAAAAAACACTTAATTCCGTTTTTGCCTGTACCGATAGTATCAAAAAAAGAAGATGAATATTTTCTTGATTATGACAGACCCTTATCTATAGGAAAGGTAAAAGGCTTTTATGGTAACTTCGGAATACTTGTCAGAGCATACTCATATATACTGAGTATGGGACCGGAGGGATTAAAGGAGGTTTCTGAAAATGCTGTGCTCAATGCAAATTATATAGCGAGCAAGCTAAAGGATGATTACTTTTTGCCTATCGATACAGGCTGTATGCATGAATGTGTATTTTCCGGTGATAAGCAAAAAGCAGAGGGAGTATCAACTCTTGATATAGCTAAAAGGCTGTTAGATTTCGGTTATCATCCTCCGACAATTTATTTTCCAATGATAGTATCAGAATCATTGATGATAGAACCGACCGAATGTGAATCAAGAGAAACCCTGGATAGCTTTATAAAGGCAATGAAGCAAATTGCAAATGAAGCTTTAAACGAACCGGAATTAGTGAGATCTGCACCTCATACTACTGAATTATCAAGGCTGGATGAAGCAGCTGCAGCGAGAAAGCCAATACTTCGCTATACCGGCAAATATGGATCATAGGTGGAAATCATGGACAGAGATTTATTGATAATAGGCGGAGGTCCGGGCGGATATGTTGCCGCTATAAGAGGAGCTCAGCTTGGCAAAAAAGTCACTCTCGTTGAGGAGGATAAAATCGGAGGTACATGCTTAAACAGAGGCTGTATACCGACAAAAGCTCTGTATAAAAATGCTGAGGTTATAAATACATTAAGTCACATAAATGATTTTGGTGTTGAAATATCTGACTTCAACATCAATATGGCTAAAATACAAAGCAGGAAAAATGAAATAGTAGATAAGCTGCGTTCAGGTATAGACCAGCTTTTAAAGGCAAACGGAATCGAGGTTATTAAGGGAAGAGCATCCTTTAAGGGAAATAAAAATGTAGAGATTACATATCCTGACAACACAGCTGAGGTTTTGACTGCAAATAATATTATAATAGCCACAGGCTCCCGCTCTGCCGGACTTCCTATACCCGGCGCTGATTTAAGTGGTGTTATTACAAGTGATGAAGCATTATCACTTGATTATATACCTAAATCAATGGCAGTAGTAGGCGGCGGAGTGGTAGGTGTTGAATTTGCGGGTATATTTGCATCTATGGGAACAGAAGTAACAATAATAGAATTTTTGCCGAGGCTTATGTACAGGCTGGACGAGGAAATATCCAAGCGACTGACAATGTATTTAAAGAAAAAAGGAATAAAGATAGTTACCGGCACATCAGTTAAGGAAATAAAGGTCTGTGAAGGCGGATTGAAGCTTATTGCCGATAATGAAAGAATCTTAACTGAATATACCTGTGAAAATATTTTGTTTTCAGCAGGAAGATTACCATTTATGGATAATTTAAATCTCGAAGCAGAAAAAATCAGCTACGATAAAAAGGGTATTAAGGTAGATGACTGCTATGAGACCTCATCTAAGGGAATTTATGCAATCGGAGATGTCATCGGAGGACAAATGCTTGCTCATGTTGCTTCAGAGGAAGGGCGAGTATGTGTAGAAAAAATATTCGGATTAAAAAGCCACATAAATTATGATGCTATGCCTTCCTGTATTTTTTCATTCCCTGAGGTGGGTGCAG
>DAIUCB010000307.1:0-2832 GCA_036846385.1 Bacillota bacterium
GAACTATCATAACCCATAGCATCTTCACCACGACTATAAAGTGGTAATTCTTTTCGCCGGCTCTGACAGCATCAAGTACCTTTGCCGCATTAGCTGTTCCATGTGCAATAGCAACCTTAACCTCTGTATCCTTACCAGCTATCGGAAGAACCACTGTTGCTTCTCTTACTCCCTCAATTCCTCTTACTGCTTGATATTCTATTTGTTCTAAATCCTTGCCGGTCAGTATATCAGCAACAGTTCTTAATGCAGCTTCCATAACTCCGCCTGTAGCTCCGAATATTACACCTGCTCCTGTATATTCACCCATGATATGATCGGGTTCTTCATCAGGCAATTTAGTAAAGTTGATTCTTGCCTGCTTTATCATATCTCCAAGCTCTCTTGTAGTCAATGAGAAATCTACATCTCTCAAGCCGTCAACTTCCATTTCCGGTCTGTTTGCCTCAGTCTTTTTAGATGTACATGGCATTACTGAAACAGAAACTATTTTTTTCGGATCTATGCCTTCTTTTTCTGCATAATATGATTTCAATATCGCACCAAACATTTGTTGCGGTGATTTACAAGTCGACAAATTATCTAAAAAGTCAGGATATTTCATTTCACAATATCTGATCCATCCAGGCGAGCAGGAAGTAATCATAGGCAGCTTGCCGCCGTTTAATACTCTGTCTAAAAGTTCATTTCCTTCCTCCATTATAGTTAAATCAGCGGAGAAATTAGTATCAAATACCTTATCAAATCCAAGTCTCTTCAAAGCAGCAACCATCTTACCTGTTACTCTGGTTCCTACAGGAAGACCAAATTCCTCTCCAAGTGATGCTCTTACTGCTGGTGCTGTTTGCACTACAACAAATTTATCCGGATCATCTATAGCATCCCAAACATCATCTATATAAGTTCTTTCACGAAGAGCTGCAACCGGACATGCTTGAATACACTGACCGCAATATACGCAATCAACGTCCTTCATACTGTAATCGAATGCAGGAGCAACCTCAGTATTAAAGCCTCTGTTTGTAAAATCCAAAACTCCGATTCCCTGTACATCTCTGCATGTACTTATACATCTTCCGCATAATATACATTTACTTGAATCTCTGACTATTGAATGTGATAAATTATCTATTTTTGCTTCTCTCTTTGCTCCTTGAAACTCTATATCCTTTATTCCAAGCTCATCACATAGCTTTTGTAGCTCACATGTTCCGTTTCTTAAGCATGTTAAGCATTCTCTGTTGTGATTAGCAAGAATTAACTCAACATTCATTCTTACAGCATTTCTAACCTTTGGAGTATTAGTTTTTACATTCATGCCTTCCTGTACCTGCAATACACAGGATGCAGGTAAATTACGCATTGGAACGCCCTTAATATCAACCTCAACTACACATACTCTACAAGCTGCTATTTCATTTATATCCTTTAAATAGCAAAGTGTAGGTATATCTATTCCGGCTTCTCTAGCTGCCATTAATACTGTATAGTCCTTTGGTACACTAACCTGTATACCATTTATAGTTACATTAACTTTATCCATACCAAACACCTACCCTTCTTACTTTCTGATAATAGCATGGAATGAACAAGCTTCCATACAAGCACCGCATTTTATACATTTATTTTGATCTATTACATGAACCTCTTTTACTTTTCCTTCTATAGCTCCGACAGGGCATACTCTTGCACATTTTGTACATCCCTTACAGTTCATAGTAATTATATATTTCAGCAATGATTGGCAAACACCTGCAGGACATCTTTTTTCCTTGACATGTGCCTCATATTCATCTCTAAAATATTTCATTGTAGATAATACCGGATTTGGAGCAGTTTGTCCCAGTCCGCAAAGTGATGTGGATTTTATATTCTCTGCAAGTTTTTCTAACTTGTCTAAATCCTCCATTGTAGCTTTGCCTTCTGTTATTTTATCTAACAGCTCCAACATCCTCTTTGTACCCTCTCTGCATGGCGTGCATTTTCCGCATGATTCGTCTACGGTAAATTCAAGGAAGAATCTTGCTATATCAACCATACAGTTGTCTTCATCCATAACTATCTTACCACCGGAGCCCATCATAGAACCTAAAGCTATAAGGTTATCATAGTCTATAGGTGTATCTAAGTGATCAGCCACTAAACAACCGCCTGAAGGTCCTCCTGTCTGTACTGCTTTAAATGCTTTTCCGTTAGGACATCCTCCGCCTATATCGTATATTACTTCTCTCAATGTAGTTCCCATTGGAACTTCAACTAACCCTGTATTGTTTATTTTTCCGCCTAATGCAAAAACCTTAGTTCCCGGAGATTTTTCAGTACCGAAGCTTCTAAACCATTCAGGACCGTTGTTTATGATTTGAGGAATATTTGCCAACGTTTCAACATTGTTAATTATTGTGGGTTTTCCCCATAATCCTTTATTTGCAGGGAATGGAGGCTTGTTTCTTGACATTCCTCTTTTACCCTCTATTGATTGCATCAATGCAGTCTCTTCACCGCATACGAAAGCTCCTGCTCCAAGACGGATTTCTACATCAAATTCAAAATCTGTACCAAATAAATTCTTACCTAATAATCCTAGCTTTCTTGCTTGCTTTATAGCTTCTCCAAGTAAATCAAGGCGTAATTCATAGTCAAATGCCTCTCTTTTTGGGGTCCCTCTTTTACCGATGTGCTTATCAGTAATTTCATCTAAGGTGTATGTTTTCATTTCTCCCTGTTTTATTGTTTTGAATACTTTTGTTTTAATTATTGCAATCTCAATCTTTCAGCTTTTTCAATTTCTTTCTTAGGGGTCTTGTCTGTTTTCTTAATAATCCCATGTGTTGA
>DAIUCB010000308.1:0-2811 GCA_036846385.1 Bacillota bacterium
CAGCTTGGATAGATACAAAGAATGAAATAGCAAGTAGAAATAATAATTATGATTAAAGAAGCTTATATAACAAATGTCAATAAAAGATATAAGTACCTCTTGTTTATAAAGAGGTTCTTATCGACTAATTTATATTCATAAGTAAAATTGCCTTAGCTTTATCATTCCTTTTATTCATTTTTAAATGTTTTATTTAAGAAGCTCATAACAATTTTTATCGTTTCAATATATATTTCCTGTATTGCAATTATTTTATCCGATAATGTAACTATCCAGCTTTCCAAATGCATTGGCAATATAGGCACTAAGGGAAACATATGCTTAATAATAGCATCATGTTCTTTTTTATTTAACGAAAAATATTTTGAGGCATTTTCATACGCCTCAAAGGGGTGATAAAAGCCATGCCTTTTAATAAGCCTGTCAATACCCTTATGATTTTTTCTTTTCTCCTTTGCCTCAGGACTTCTCCAGTCATAATAGAAAAAATCGTGAAGCATACCTGCTCTTGCCGCACAAATATAATCTGCATTCAGAAGCTTTGCAATTTTATATGACATATATGAGGTCTTTACACAATGCTCATATACTCCGTTTCCATGATGCTTAATAAGCTTAGTATCCTGAAATTCCTTTAAGCTTAATATATCCTTCACTATTTCCAAAAATTCCTTGTCGTAATTTTCTGTATTCATTTCTAAAATCCCTTTAATTTAGATTATTTATATGTAACAGTATAAACCAAATAACATATAATATGATAAACATAATATTTAAGGAGGTTTATATATGGGATTTTTCGGAAATAATGGTTGTGGTTCAGGTTCAAGTTTGTTATTTTTCTTCTTGTTGTTGGTAATACTGTTCAACAATTGCGAAGAGAATGATTGCCGCTAATAATATATAACAGCTGAAGTTCGAGGATACCTCGAACTTTTTTTTTATAAATCATGAGGCACTTTAAATTTTTTAATAATATAATCCTTGAATCTTTCTTCTATTTTTGAAAAGTATCTGTCTTCATGATAAACATAAAACAATTCTCTTTTAATTTCTAAGCCTTCAACATTAATAGAACATACCTGTCCTTCATTTATTTCTTTTTCAACAGCGATTCTTGACATAACTCCAATACCCATATCGTTTTTTACGAAGGTTTTTATAAGTTCATTATCTTCTGCCTGAATTTTTACTCTTAAATCTTCAAGCTTTAAATTCTTTTTATTCAGATAACTTTCAAATGTCTTCAGAGTAGCCGATCCTTTTTCCCTTATAATAAAATCTTGCTTTAATAGTATATCCAAAGTAATATTTTTATCAATCAACTCGTTATATTTTTTTCTTGATCCGATTATTATTACTTCATCCTCAGCAATACAAATATTTTTTATTTTTTTATTTTTATAAACTGAGCCTGTAAATCCAAAGCTGGTAAGCCCGTCCTCAATAAAGCCGAAAACAGCCTTTGAATCAGCCTTTACAATTTTATATGTAACTTCCGGATAAATTTTTGAAAAGCCTATTACTAAATCATGAATATAATAATCTGCCGGCAAAGAGCTTGTATATATCAGAAGCTCACCTGTCAGCTTATCATCATCATTTCTGATATGCGAATAAATTTTGTTTTCTTCATTAAGCAGGTTTATAGCATATTTATAAAGTAAATTACCCTCTTCAGTCGGCAGTATTTCTCTTCCGTTTTTTTTAACCAGTACTGCTCCAAAATCCTTTTCAAGTATCTGCAGTTGCTTTGATACTGCCGGCTGTGTAATGAATAGCTTTTCTGCTGCCTTTGATATATTTCTCATATTTATTACTTCAATAAATGTTTTTAAATAAGATGTATTCATTGTGTTCCCCTTTGTAATTTATTATAATCATATAGGCTGGATTCCCATACCTATTGCTTCATGCTCAAAACCTACTCTTGGAGAACCAATTTGTCCATACAGTACAACGGCTATCCAATTACCACTGGAATTGTCATCCTCTATTAATTTACCTCTTACAATGGTAAATGTCAAGCCTGCACTTCTCAATACCTCACCAAGCATGACCTGACCCCTGCAATAACCGCTTAAGGCTTCGATTATTGCATGATATATTGCATGCTCCTCATGATAATTTTCTTTTATAATATCCTCTCTTATAGCTGCAGTCTCTATAGCAGCTACTATTTTTTTAGGATCCATTGACCCGGCCTGACCTTTATAAATGATATAATTTTTACTTTCTAAATATTTCTTTATTTTTTCTGTATCCCCTGATGTAAGTGCCAATCTTAAGGCAATTTTGCCTATACCTCTTTTTTCCATACGATCCCTCCATTTACATCCCATTTACACATAATAAAACGATGAGACGCAATTCTATTGCGTCCCCTAAATTATACCATTAAAACGGTGATTTTGCTAATATTTTTCTTTCATAATCGATAGTTTTTGCTTCAATATCATTTACCCTGCAGCGTATTTTATTAACATAAACACTATCCTTTATGGAAGCAAGATTTATTTTAACATTAAATAGAGCCGATAATACTGCAGTTCTGACCATCATACATCCAACCAAACTATCTGTTACGGCATTTGGATTTCCTTTTTCTACTACAGCTTCTGCCAATGGCATCAGCTCAAGAGCTGTTTCGGCAATCTCCAAGGGTATTTCAGCCGCTGCTTTTAAGCTTTCCTGAATAGCTTTTTCTCTTATATAAATTTCATTTTCAGAGTCCTTTGGCATTTTATAAACTGCCATAACCTTATCATAGGAATCACTGTCTCTTTGAATATCCTCCAGCAATCTTGCTCT
>DAIUCB010000309.1:0-2784 GCA_036846385.1 Bacillota bacterium
TCATTTTTTTTGTTTTTATTTGTTTTTTTATCTTGACATATTACCAGATTGCTCCATTATGTAATGCAGATTAAATCTGAGCCAACCGGGCTTTACAGAGGAAATGCCTTTGTCAATCAGTCTCCTGTATATCAGAGAATTTTCATTATTTATTTCAAGCAGTCTGTGTCCGTAAGGTCCTGCACATGCGCAGCCTGCTCTTGTCTGTATACCGAATAAATCATTTAACAATTGCGCTGCAAATCTGGGATGAATAAATTTATCCTTATACCTTATCATTATTGAAAATATAGGCAATCTGCCATTTGTATCTGTCGGTCCCAGAATTTTTATGTTAGGATTTGAATGAAGCCTGTTAAATGCCTTTTCAGTATAATATTTTTCAATCGATTCTATATTTTTTATACCAACCAGATTTTTAAGCTCAATGACAAGTGCTGCTCTGATTATTTGCATTATGCCTGGGGTACCTGACATTTCTCTTTCCTCGGCTTCTTGGATATAATCCTGAGCAAAGGAGCTGACATACTCAACCGTACCTCCGCCAGAAACAGTCGGCGGTATAGTATTATCGTAAACTTCTTTGTTGATAACGAGAATACCCGATGACCCGGGACCTCCTAAAAATTTGTGAGGTGAAAAAAATACGGCATCAAAATATTCTTTATCACTTTTATTCATATTTATATCAATATAAGGTGCGCATGCTGCAAAATCGAAGCAAGCAAGCGCATTGTTTTCGTGGAGTATTTCAACTATTTCATAAATAGGCGACAAAATACCCGTTACGTTTGATGCTGCAGAAAAGGACCCTATCTTAGGTCTATTCTTATATCTTTCGTCTGTTAATTTTCTTTTTAAATCCTCTGTGTCAAAAGTACCATCCTCCCTTAACCCTATTTCAACAACCTCTGCAATGCCCTCTCTCCAAATAAGAATATTAGAATGATGTTCATAAGGTCCCGTAAAAATCACGGGAATATATTCGGATGATACGTTGGATTTTTTTATAATATCAGAAATGCTGCCAACATCCTTGATATATTCTTTCAATATATTGTCAAGTCTGACTTTTGCAGCAGGAGGTATATAAACACCTGTAATTTTAGCAAAGCATTCTATTGCTCCAGTTGTGCCTGAGCCCGCAGGTATAACATAGCAATTATTTTCTGCGTTAAGTTGTTTTTTGATTATATTTACGGCTTTACTCAGTATATTTGTCATAACCTCTCCTGTCATGTCATCCTCGGTATGAGTATTTGCATAGCTTTTTTGCACCTCAAGCAGGTATCTTTCAATAAAGCTCAAACCTCTGCCTGAGGCAGTGTAATCTGCATACGTTAAAATTCTTTCCCCGTATGGTGTCCGGAATTTATGATATTTTCCTATTAATTCATTTCCCAATGTTTCAAACGATATGCTCATAATCAGCTTCCTTTCTGTAATTACAAATAGTATAACCTTTTCAAAAAAATTAATTACATAGGAAAAGTATCATTGAGATATCATTGTGATAATTTTATTAATTCAGTAAATCTCTCGGATGAGGGGGAATATCTGTCCTCTCCTCTAAAGACGGCACCATCTTTATTTGGGAAATTGAAATCATTTCTATATCAAAGCTTATTGTTGTATTGGGAAATATTCGTATGTTATATACTTCATTTGCAAAGTATCCAAAAGCATCTACCCTCAAATTATAGGTTGAAAAGCTGTATTCAGGTCCCATCAATTGAGTTCCCAGCTTATATGCAATAGGCAATTCTATCCTTATGGGATTTATACTTGTTATTAAATGCATAATCGGAACATCTCTCCTCATCCCATCTGTCACGTATACAGTTATTGTCGCATTAGGTATATGCTCCCCTCCCTTTTGATTTACAATATTAATTTTGATGAATCCGGTTTGACCGGATGTTTCCAGCTTATATGCTAAATTATATGGATAAATGTTTTTCATATCAATACCTCATAGAATAGCTTATTAACCGACGCTGATTCATATTTTTCATATAAAATACCTGCCTTTTTAAGAACATTTATTAAAACTTTAAATATATTATATGCAATAAAAATTATATGGGGAATTATTACAATATATCGGATAAGCTTTTTTCCGAATGATGATTCGGATTATATACTCTTCAAGGAATAATTTTCATATACCTAAAAAGCACCGCAATATTTAATCGCGGTGCTTAATGTATTAAAGCTGTTTAAGAGCAAAATTGATCTCAATTATTAAAAATCGTCTACTTTAAACTGCATAGGATAACTCAAATATTCAACATTATCCATTTTCTCAACTGTATAGAAGCCTGCAGGAGCATTTAGAACAGTCGGAATACGGTTAACAATTGTTGAGCATGTATGTTCAACAGTTGCCGGTTTTTTAACATAAAATTCTGTATCCGGTTCGCCTATGATTTTCCAGTCGCACATGTCTCCGTCACTAGGTCCGTAAACCTTTCCTATACATTGAGTTTCAACTACAGGTCCCTGGAATGTTTCAGTAGTAACAACAGCACTCATACCTATGCAATTGCCCTTTGGAATAGTTTCGCCAAGTGTAGATGAATATAAATCCTTATTATAAAAATAAGGCACACATTTTTGAGTTTGTGATTTGATAGTCCAGCCCATTTTTGAACAGATAGCTTCATTAGAATTCCATACATATGAAGGTTCAAGTGTTTCGGGATGAGCAATTTGTTTTTCAAATTCTTCGGGTGTGAGTCCTGCACCGTGAGCCTTTGCAAGAGCCAATCCATAATCCTCAAC
>DAIUCB010000310.1:0-2783 GCA_036846385.1 Bacillota bacterium
CCGCCTCTTATAAGAACAACTGAGTGTTCCTGTAAGTTGTGGCCTACACCCGGAATATAAGCTGTTACTTCAGTACCGTTTGTTAATTTAACTCTGGCAATTTTTCTAAGAGCTGAGTTAGGTTTTTTAGGTGTTACTGTTTTAACAGCAGTACATACTCCTCTTTTTTGCGGTGAGTATGTTTCGTTTGATTGCTTCTTAAGTGTGTTTAAGCTTACATTTAATGCTGGAGCAGTAGACTTGTATGTTACCTGTTGTCTGCTTTTTCTCACTAACTGGTTAATTGTTGGCATTCGTGCACCTCCTTCTGTTTGTATAAATCTATTTTAAAACGGCAGCCGCCGCTGCGTTTACATTGATACCGCATGCCATACCAAGCTCCCTCATATTATCAAAATATACAATTTCGATACCGGAAGTCCTGCAAGCATCTGCGATAGGCTTTGTAACATGCACATCTGCATCCTTGGATATATATACCTTTTCTGCTTCATTTCTTGATATAGCTCTCAAGGTTTGTTTAGTGCCTATTACTATTTTTTCTTGCTGCAATTTATTTATCATATAATCACCTTATAAACACCATAAAAATTATGTTGCTTAAAAAGGAACATAATTTTTTATTATACTCGTATAGGCAGATGAGACAAAAATTTATATTTATGCTCATCTACCCTCATGCTGCATATGTAACAGCCGCATATTAAAAACTATAGCATTTACATATTCAAATGACTTGAGTATTTTATCATTATATTTTTTATATGTCAAATATTTTTTGAATATTTTATATTTTTGTTTTTATTTATTCTTCTTCCTCTATAGGGCTCTCTTCCGCTTGAACCTCATTTGGAATTGAAATTCCGATGTTTCTGTACTTCTTCATTCCTGTTCCCGCCGGAATAAGCTTTCCGATTATAACATTTTCTTTAAGACCCAGAAGAGCGTCTACCTTACCCTTTGTCGCTGCATCGGTTAATACTCTTGTTGTTTCCTGGAATGAAGCAGAAGCCAGGAATGAATCGGTAGCCAGTGAAGATTTTGTAATACCAAGTAATGTAATTTCACCTTGAGCAGGCTCCTTGCCTTCTTTTAATGCTGCTTCGTTTTGCTGTTCAAATTCAAAGGTTGATACAAGACTTCCCGGCAGTAAGGAGGTGTCTCCTGCTTCTTCGATTCTGATTTTATTCATCATTTGTCTTATGATAACCTCGACATGCTTATCGCTGATATCAACGCCCTGCATTCTGTAAACTCTTTGAACCTCCATCAATATATATGATTCAAGAGCCTTTATTCCTCTGATTCTCAGTATGTCGTGAGGATTAATCGAGCCTTCGGTAATTTTGTCTCCGGCTTCAATTTGCTCACCCTCAGACACTAATATTTTTGATCCGTAAGGAATCAGATACGTTCTACTGTCAGAGATATCACTGTTAGTAACTGTAACCTCTCTTTTGTGGATTTTTTCGGTAACAGATACTGTTCCCGGTATATCTGAAATTATAGCCTGACCCTTTGGCTTTCTTGCTTCAAATAACTCTTCGATACGGGGTAAACCCTGAGTAATATCGGCTGCTGCAGCTATACCTCCTGTATGGAAGGTACGCATTGTAAGCTGTGTACCCGGCTCTCCGATTGATTGAGCTGCTATAATTCCCACAGCTCCGCCCACATGTACCAGCTTGCCTGTAGCAAGGTCTGTACCGTAGCATTTTGCGCATACACCGTGGGGGGTCTTACAGGTTAGAACTGATCTGACCTTAACATGCTTGATACCTGAGCTTTGTATTCTTTTTGCTATAAGCTCAGATATGAAGCCTCCCGCCTCAACCATAACCTCACCTGTTTCAGGGTTAATAATATCACAGGCAGCATATCTGTCTGCACATCTTTCACTTAACTCCTCTATTACCTCTTTACCGTCTATAAACGATTCAACCTCTATACCGTCATTAGTTCCGCAGTCTATTTCTCTGATTATTACATCCTGGCTTACGTCAACCAATCTTCTGGTCAGATAACCTGAGTCGGCAGTTCTTAAAGCAGTATCCGTTAAACCCTTACGTGCTCCTGTAGCTGAAATGAAGAACTCCAGTACCGACAAGCCTTCTCGGAAGTTTGATTTAACAGGAATTTCAACTGTTTTACCCATAGCACTTGCCATAAGTCCACGCATACCTGCCAGCTGTTTAATCTGGTTACGACCTCCACGGGCACCTGATACAGACATAATATAAAGACTGTTTAATTCGTCCAGATTTTTCATCAGTGCTTCGGTAACATCCTCGGTAGTTTGATTCCAAATTTTTATTACATTTTCATATCTTTCATCATCTGTCATCAAACCTCTTCGATATTTTTTCTCATATTCGATTACTTGTTTTTCTGCCTTTTCAATAAGTATCTTCTTTTCGTCCGGAACTGTAATATCGCTTACGCTTATTGTTATAGCGCCGACAGTTGAATATTTATATCCCTTTGATTTAATGCCGTCAAGTACCTCTGCAGTTTTGGAATTTTCATGTTTTCTGAAGCATCTGTATATAATTTCCTCAAGGGATTTTTTAGTAACTGTTTTATCAATTTCCAGAGAAAATTTGTCCTTTTCTCTATCAACAAAACCAAGGTCCTGTGGAATATCTTCATTAAATATAAATCTTCCTACTGTGCTCTCAACTAATCTTGATTCACCGTCAATTACTCTTCTTAATTTTACTCTGGCATGAAAATCAACATTTTTATTGAAATATGCCATAATCATTTCTTCATAATCCTTAAAA
>DAIUCB010000311.1:0-2776 GCA_036846385.1 Bacillota bacterium
GGCTGTCTTTTTTGTTTATTCTATAAAACCTTTTCGATATCATACAATGAATTGACGACAAGCCAATTTTGAGGGAAATACTTCATAACATTCCAGTAGCCGACACCATCAAATTTATATTCTGTAAATAGATTTAATTTATCCTGAATGCTCCTTGCATCCTCAAACCATACCCTGTGCTGTTTTCCTGCCGAATCATAGTAAATAAAATAAGGTGCCTTTGAGGTTTCGTCAAATTGTATTTGTGCATTAACCTTATCGGCTAACTGGACAGCCTCGACATTTGACAGCGAGTCGGCCTTTGATTTTCCCTTTTCGAAGGGTAATGTAAAATCATATCCATAGTTTGGTATACCCATAAATATTTTACTCGGATCAATTTCTGTTACTGCATAATCCAGTACCTCTCTCACCTTGTCAATCGGCGCTACCGCCATAGCCGGACCAAAGGTATAGCCCCATTCATATGTCATCAGCAGTACCTTATCAGAAACGTCTCCTAAACCTTTGTAATCATGTGCCTCATACAACAACCCTTCCTGGGTTGGGGATATTTTAGGAGCCAATGCGGTCAGTACCTCATATCCCTCCTTGTTAAGCCTTGTAGTCAGATTTTTAATAAATTGAATATATTTGTCCTTATCCTCCGGTAAAATATACTCAAAATCAACATCTAATCCATAATAATTTTTTTCCTTTAAATTTTTCAATATATTATTTATCAAATTATTTTGCACATTCATATCATTTAATATTTTGTGTGCCAATTCGTTGCTGAATGTACCTTCCTCAGTCAGTGTCGAAATAAGCATCAATGGTGCTACTCCATAGTTTCTGGCTATCTGTATAAGCTCTTCATCATCAATTCCTATCAACTCCCCTGTATCTGTTATACCATAGGTGAATAGGGTAAGGTATGTGAGATACGGCAGCGTTTTAAACAGTACTTTCCTGTCGATATTCGGATAGGCATATCCAATAACTTCAATTTTACCGCGTTTAGGCTCATCCTTATAGTTTATCACAATTTCCTCGCCGGGATATATTACAGAGGAATTACTGATAAATGGGTTGTTTTGCAAAAGCTTTATCGTCGAAGTATTATACATATTCGCTATTTTCTGAAGTGTATCCATAGGCTTTACTGTATATACCTCATTAGGATTTCGTATTACCAGAGTTTGACCTACAACAAGCTCATTTGGATTAGTCAATTCATTATCCTTTATTATTTTTTGCGGTGAAGTATTATGCATTCGAGCTATGGAATAAATCGTATCACCGGGCTTTACAACATGTATTATCATATAAATATACTCCTTTCTTTAACATATTATATGCTGAGGAGTGAATTAATGTTAAGCACGGCAAATTATGAAAAGAGCACAATAATCATTCAATTATATTGTGCTCTTGATTTTTATTTTTGGGATTCACTGCTAAATACTAATTCCTTATTATCAGCTGAAATTTTAATTGTATCTGATTTGTTAATTGTACCCTTTAATAACTCCTCCGATAATTTATCTTCTATTTTTCTACGTATTTCTCTTTGTAAAGGTCTTGCACCATACATAGGATCAAAGCCCTCCTCAGCTAATAACTCCCTGGCCTTGTCATCTATTTCTATTTTTATATTCAGCTGCTCGAGACGACCAGATAAATTATTTATCATAAGTGAAACTATATGCTTGATATGTTCCTTGTTCAATGAATGGAATACTATTATTTCATCTATACGGTTCAGAAATTCAGGTCTGAAGGTTTCCTTCAACTGACCCATTACATTTTCCTTCATTTTTTCATATTCATTTTTTTCCTCGTTGCTTGAATCAGTCATAAAGCCCAGGGATTTTTGCTTTTTAATTGTTGAGGCTCCGACGTTTGAAGTCATGATGATAACCGTATTTTTAAAGTCTACAGTTCTTCCCTTAGAATCAGTCAGTCTGCCGTCATCAAGTATTTGAAGCAAAATATTGAATACATCCGGATGGGCCTTCTCTATTTCATCAAACAATATAACTGAATATGGCTTTCTCCTGACCTTTTCCGTCAATTGTCCTCCCTCGTCAAAGCCTACATAGCCCGGAGGGGAACCAACCAGCTTTGATACTGAATGTTTTTCCATATATTCAGACATATCTACTCTTATCATGGAGTTTTCGTCACCAAACATTGACTCAGCCAACGCCTTTGAAAGCTCAGTCTTTCCGACTCCTGTAGGACCTAAAAATATAAATGATCCTATAGGTTTTTTCGGATCCTTCAAACCTACTCTTGACCTTCTTATTGCTTTTGCAATAGCTTCTACAGCTTTTTCTTGACCTATCACACGTTTATGGAGTATTTCTTCCATATTTAATAGTCTGTCGGATTCATCTCCCTGCAGCTTCTTGACAGGAATTCCGGTCCATTGGGCAATAACCCCGGCTATTTCTTCATAGCCTATTTTAGAATCCTTTGAATTATTTTTAGCTGCCCATTCTTCTTTTAATTTATTCAGCTCTTCTGCTAATTTTTTTTCTTCATCTCTGTATGATGCGGCTTTTTCATAATTTTGATTATTGATTGCCACATGTTTTTCATTTTTCAGCTCTTTAATCTTTTCCTCCAGCTCCTTCAGGCTGACAGGAGCTGTAGATGTTCTGAGTCTGGCTCTTGAAGCTGCTTCGTCAATCACATCTATTGCCTTGTCAGGCAGAAATCTGTCTGATATATATCTGTGAGACAGCTTAGCTGATGCTTCAATAGCTTCATCTGTTATTACTACCTTATT
>DAIUCB010000312.1:0-2767 GCA_036846385.1 Bacillota bacterium
TATCCTTTTTCCGCAATGATATTTTGTGATTCGGGCGTTGAACACCATCTGCAGGTCAGACTGCAGCCCTTCATAAATACAACAGTTCTTAATCCGTCACCGTCATGGATTGATGTTCTTTCAATACGAAGAACCCTTCCCTTTTCCTTTGAAATTAAACTCACCTTATCACCCCACCGATATTCCGTGCTGTATTGTACGCCCTATGATTTCATCCTGTACGTCCTTTCCAAGCTCGGTAAAATATGCTGTATAGCCTGCAACTCTCACCAGCAAGCCCTTGTACTTATCGGGATTTTTTTGTGCCTTCAAAAGCTTTTCATGATCGATTACATTAAATTGAACATGGAAAACACCAAGGCTGCACATGCTTTTTAGCAGTGCCATAAGCTGAGTTATCCCTTTTTCAGTTGATAAAAGAGCAGGCTCGATTTTCATATTAAGCAAGGTTCCCTGTACAAAGCGGTCATGAGGAATGTTTGATACTGATTTCAAAACAGAGCTCGGTCCATTAAAATCAGTGCCTCCGCTTGGGCTTACTCCGTCTGTCAACGGCGTCCATGCATTTCTGCCTGAAGGCAGAGCTCCAACCTCCAAGCCAAAGGGAGTGTTGCCTGAAACGGGAAGTATGCCCGGTGTCATTCGTCCGAATTTGCTGTGATATTTTTCTATTTCATCCGCAATAAAGGTAAACAGCTCTGCTGCAAAAGCATCTGAATAAGACAGGTCATTGCCGTACTTAGGCGCCTCAAGACAAAGCTTTTTTATATTTTCATACCCTTTAAAATCATTGTCCAGGGCTTCAATCAGCTGCTTCATTGTTAACTGCTTTTTGTCATATACTATATTTTTTACCGCCGATACGCTGTTTATCAGATCGGCAACTCCGATTAATATAATTCCGTTTCCTGTATTGTATTTTGCTCCGCCCCATGCATAATCCTTTGCATTTTCTATACATTCCTTAAAGGTCAGCGACAGTGCAGGCACAGGTCTGTTCATGCAAACCTCATCAATAACATGACTTCCCTTTACTACTGCTCTCACCGCGTAAGAAAGCTGCTTTTTAACAGCATCCAAAAACTCCTCAAAGGTTTTAAAATCTTCGGGATTACCTGTTCTTGCGGAAATATAGCTGCCGCTTTTTCTGTTTTTTCCGTCAAGCATTACAAATTCAACAATACTTCCGAGATTTATATCTGCGAGAGCGGTGTAATGGCGCAGTCTGCCCTCCAGATTTGTTTCCACACAGCCACAGGGATTCCAATTTAATGCTTCTCTAAGGGGAATACCCTTGTTCATCAGCATTCTGATTCCTATATCATCATTATGGAATGCCGGAAATCCTGTACCTAATCGTATCAGCTCAACAACCTTTCTCAGAAATTCATTTGGATTTTTTGCAAGGCTGTATCTGACTGACAATGATGGCTGATACAGCTGAACATCCATCGTAGCCTGAATAATCATATAGGATAAATCATTTACGGCATTTCTTCCTGTTGAATCTACACCGCCTACGCAAACATTTTGGAACATAGGGTATCCGGCGGCAAACTCGGCTGTTACGGCATCCTGAAAAAGACACGGTTCGCTGAATTTAACCCACAGGCAATCTAACAGCTCTTGTGCCTCCTCCTCTGTTATGCTACCGTTTTCAAGGTCTGCTTTATAGTATGGATACATATACTGATCCATTCTGCCCGGATTATAGCTTGCAGCATTTTGCTCCATAAAGATGCAAATTTGATAAAAATATAAGGATTGCAGTGCTTCTCTAAAGGTACGTGCGGGATTTTCTGGAACGTATCTGCATATATTAGATATATCAATCAGCTCTCTTTTTCTTTTGGTGTCCTTTTCCTCTTCTGCCAGCCTAGCAGCCTCATCACCGTATCTTTTAGCCAGTATTTCGATGCCCTCTGCAGATATAAGCATCGCCTTAAGGTAATAATCCTTCTCATAATCACCCGGAACTGTAATATCCAGCTTATCTCTTCTCTCTTGTATAGCTTTTTTTATGCCTATTGTACCCTCATTGATTATCCACTCGTAGCCTGCGGTTGTTTCTCCCCATCCGCGAACTGCCTTTCTGTTTATGTACACAACTCCGTTATCCCTCAGCTCTTTTGTATCATCAGGTATTTGCTTGAGCCATGCTTCATAATTTGACCTTCCCTTCCAGTAGGGTCGTATTATCTCTTCAAATACTTTTCTGTCTTCAGCCTTAAGATAAAAGGGATCATATTTTCTTGTACTGATTGTATCCACCTCATCATTAAGTATGGACCAGCAGGTATCGGCACATAATATTCCGGCTCGTATTTTGCTGCCTGAGCAGCCCACAATAAGCTCATCTTCCCATATTGTAACTGTTTTTTCCATGCATTGTTTCCTGAATGCCTTTGCTTTTTGTATAACAAGCGGTTCCCCATCTGTTTCCATAAAGCTTTCCGTCAATATCCGGGCATTTTCCAAGTCCATTTTCGGTCTGGTATTTATTACACGCTCTTTTAATCGATTAACTCGCTCTAAATATGTCTTTTTTGAATTATCCGTCATAAGGCTGTTCCTCCCCTTAATTAATTTATAACTAAAATATATAAAATATAAAATCATTGATTTACTTATACAATTATTATAGCAGTCTATCAAGACTATTACAATCACAATAATTAATGCAAATCATATCTTTATAAGAGCCTCTTTGTACACGACAAACGCATGAGTTAAGAAAATGTAACAAATGAAAAAAAGCTTTTTTTGG
>DAIUCB010000313.1:0-2749 GCA_036846385.1 Bacillota bacterium
ATTCTGCAGCTTCCTGGACTGACAGCACACTGATATTTATAGATTCGGGAGCAGCCTCCTTTATTAGAGTTGACATAAAATCATCTGCTGCATATTCATCATCTACTATTACTATTTCATCTATTTTAAGTATAGGAATCCATGATACAACAACCTGACCATGCAGAAGCCTATCATCAATCCTAGTCAATACTATATTTTTCATTATTCCTCCATCACTCTGTCGAATACTTTTCGTTTAAAAATACTATGCTCTTCTTGCCGTATTTTATTATTTTTTCGGCAATTTCCTCCATGCTGTATGACTTTCTGTTTACTGCAATATCAATGAATAATGGAAAGTTGATACCTGTTATATGGTAAAATTCTCTGTTTTTCATTGCTTTTGATACTGCATTGAAAGGGCTTCCTCCATACATATCCGTAAATACGATTAATTCGTCATCTTCCTTCGATAATCGTTCTACAGCTTCCTCTACTTTATTTGAAAGATGTTCAAAGCTTTCTCCCAGCTGAAAGGATATGCTTTCTGCATCTTCGATTTTACCTATTATTATTTCTGAGCTGTTTAATAATTCTTTACCATAATCTCCATGAGTTACAAGCAAAATATTTATCATAATTACATCTCCTAATATTAATTATTATTTATTATAATTTATCTTTACATTCGTTATCGGTTGTTATTAATTAAAGCATTCTGTTTGTATTATAACATATAATTTTACTTTTTAATATTACTATGTTATAATATTTTTAAATTTATTAGTTCTAACAAGGAGTTATTAATGAAAACTGAAAATTATAAATTTTTTCAAAATAATAAATGTGAATTTTTCCCCTGTCACAAGACAAACGAAGCCGAAAGCTTTAACTGTTTATTTTGTTATTGTCCCTTATACATGCTCCAAGGCGATTGCGGAGGAAACTTCATAAAAAATTCAGGCATAAAGGATTGTACAAATTGTATGTTGCCCCATTCAAAAGGCGGCTATGAAAAAATAATGGAAAAAATGAAAGAGGTCGTAAAAAAAGGCAGTGATTTTTAAGCAATCTATTTCTCAGTCAATTTTTATAGCCTGCTCCTTCCACCCATTATCTGTTAAATAAACTGATTTCTTAATACCTATATTATATACAAGCTTATACATATCATCATACTTACATGCAATTGAATCAGTTGTGTGAGCATCCGAATTAATAATTATAGGTATTTCCTTTTCCTTTATCATTTTTATAATAAAATCAGAAGGATATTGTTCAGCTGTATAACCTCTGGCAATTCCTCCGGTATTTATCTCTATGACAGAGGAGGTCTTTTTAATTGTATTTAAACATTTATCAACAGCATCAATATACCAATTTTCCCTTTCATCAAAAATAATATTGTTTTTATTATTTTTCTTAAACAAATCAAGGTGACCGATAATAGGCGGTTCATATAGATATGCCATTTCTGCAATTAAATTATAATAGGTTTCCACCGCAAGCCGTTTATTTCCCCCAAAGCTTTCATTTATCCCACGGAGCAGCTCATCTATATTATAATCCACAGTCCACATTACTCCGTTTCTAAAGGTTCCCAGATAATGAAGGGAGCCTATGTAATAGTCCAATCTCTCAATGAGGCTTTTTACTTGATTATCAAAACCGATACCGGGAATATAATCAAGCTCCATCCCCAAATAAATTTCTATCGAAGCCTTATACTTTTCCTTAAGAAGCTGTATTTCTTTGATATATTTTTCTACCTCGGATTTTTTAATATTCCAATCAGATTCAAAGGGCGTAGGACCGTGAGTTGATATTCCGACAGAATGCATGTTATTGCTAATTGCAGCCAATACCATATCCTCAGCGGAATATTTGCCGTCACAGTAACGTGTATGAGTATGTAAGCTTGTTATATGCAATTTAATTTACCTCCGATTTATGGTATTGTATCATTATTTTCCTTCAATACCTATTGTAATTGATGTTTTGATAATAGTAAAGAAACATTTTTTTTAAATTAATTCACTTATATCAGTTTGTTACGTATATTGATTATATAATTATATTAAAAAAGTTTGGAGGATATATATATGAATTATTCACAAGGTTATAACTATAACGGAAACTACATGATGCCTTACAATGCATTTGATTACGGAAATATGCCTATGCCTATAATGGGTATGGCTTGTATGGACGGTATGGGTTACATGCCTAATACAATGTCCGCTATGCCACCGGGAATGATGCCTACTATGCCGGGGATGATGCCTACTGTACCCGGAATGATGCCTACTGTGCCCGGGATGATGCCCAATATTCCTTTTATTCCTGACAGCGAAATGCCGTCTTTGCCTTTCCCTGACGGAGATATACCTGCAACGCCTGCAATGCCTAATAATATGGATAGCAATTTGGAAAATATGCCTTCTTATCCTAAGATGCCTTCCGGCTATGGCGTACCGGGCATGCCTATGAATTGCCAACAATTGATGGAAATGATGAAACAAATGAATTGTATGGAAAATATGAAGAACATGGAAAACTCAAAATAATATAAGGCAAACAATCCGGCAGCTTCATCAGTAAAATTTAAAGATTTAAATAAAGTCGAAATTTATCGTAAGCTGTATATTTCCCAGAAAATATACAGCTTATATAAATATTAATCGTCGAACTGACCGCAGAATCTTTAGTTTTTATTCTCTCAATATTGATGCATATTCGGAAAAATAATGTACAAACGCTAAAAATC
>DAIUCB010000314.1:0-2708 GCA_036846385.1 Bacillota bacterium
TAGACTGAATTGCTCTGTTTAATGAAAACGCAACATCCTCTGCAGTCATAGTTTCGCCGTTATGGAATTTAACATTTTTTCTTATTTTAAATGTAATGCTTTTTCCGTCTTCGGAAAGATCCCAGCTTTCAGCAAGACCCGGATTCAATTTTCCGTCTGCTTCCTGTCTGATCAATCTATCAAATATTTGATTAAATACTTGCTTAGCTATGTTATCTGATATATTGTGTGGGTCAAATGTAGATGGTTCACCTGTAATAGCATAATTGATAGTGTCCTTTGCCGTACCATTTTCATTTCCCTTATTATCAGTAGGTGCCTTGCCTGCACCTCCGCTGCAGCCTGTAAGCACCATTGCTGCAATCAGCATGAAACATAAAATATTTCTTATTTTTTTGCTCATTACGTCTTTTCTCCATTCTTGTTTAATTTATTTATATTAAAAACCCCTAATGGATTTTAATAACTTAATGTATTTTAAAATGAAATATATCTCTTTTTATTTACTTTATGTTATGTATATTAGCAAGTTTTTATCCAATTATACAGATTTCTATATATTCCCAACATATTATGCAATACAAATGTTGAAATTTGAAGTATAAATAAATTTAAAAATAAAAATTTTTTTTAAAATAATTCATATTTAAAAAAATTTTTTATACCTGAATTCAAAAAAACAGCGGTAGTAATTACCGCACAAGTAATCATTACCGCCATTATATGTTTAATTTAAATTCCTTTATTTTATTTCTCAGACCCTTTTCACTTATACCAAGCATTTGTGCGGTCTTCACTCTGTGACCGTTGTTAATCACGAGATATTCATAGATAACACGCTTTTCGATTTCTCTTAAATTCATACCGAGTAAATCATCTAAAATAATTGTATTCGTTCTATCATATCCCTTCTCAAAGAATCTGACTTCATCAGGCAAATCTTCAGCCTCAATAACCTCACTGTTTGAAAGGACCATTGAGCTTTCAAATATATTGGACAGCTCTCTTATATTTCCGGGATAATTATAATCCAGCAGCTTTTTCTCAGCCTCCTTAGAAATTCCCTTTATATTTTTATCCAGCTCCGTATTGAATTTTTCTATAAAATGCTTGAAAAGAAGGGGCAGGTCCTGCTTCTTTTCACGAAGGGGAGGTAGATTTATTTCAACTACATTTAGTCGGAAATATAAATCCTGCCTGAATTGTCCATTATCCACCATTGCTTTAAGATCTCTGTGGGTTGCGGCAATTACTCTTATGTTAAGCTGAATCTTTTCATTGCTGCCTATCGGTGAAAATTCCTTTTGCTGCAATACCCTTAACAGCTTTGCCTGAAGAGAAAATGGCATATCACCTATTTCATCAAGGAAAATTGTACCGTTATTTGCATATTCGAATTTTCCCTGTCTATCCTCAACCGCACCTGAAAAAGAACCCTTTTTATGTCCGAAAAGCTCCTCCTCCAGCAAGCCCTCGGGAATTGCAGCACAGTTTACCTCTTCAAACCTTTCTTTTTTTCGCCTGCCTGAAAAATGAATTGCTCGGGCTACCAATTCCTTCCCTGTGCCGCTTTCTCCTGTAATAACAACATTTGTATCCACATCCTTAAGCTTTTCTATCATTTTGAACACATTTTTCATGGAATGGCTTCTTCCTATTATGCCGTTATAGACATATTTGTTCTCAAGCTCCTTGCTCAAATATTCTACTCGTTCATTCAGCCTCTGATATTCTAATGCTTGCTCAATTAATATATAAAGCTCGCTTATGTTCAACGGCTTTGTTAAATAGGTATATGCACCGTTTTTTATAGCTTCAACGGAGGTATCAATACTTCCGTATGCAGTCATTATTATAACTACTATATTTTTATCTATTTGCTTTATTTCATTCAGTACATCTAAACCGTTATAATCGCCAATCCTTAAATCAAGCAAGCATATGTTGAAAAAATCCTCCTTCAATGCCTTCAAGCCTTCCACAGGGCTTGTGCACGCCTTTACCTTATACATATCCTCGAGGGCAAGTGTTAGAGACGTACATATTCCCAACTCATCATCTATAATTAATATACTCTTATCCATATTTACCTCCTGAATCTTAAAGTTATCTTTGTATAAGTCTGAGGTTCGCTTTCTATTATCATTTCACCGTTATTTTCTTCGACAAACTGTTTTGACAATGCGAGACCCAACCCTGTACCGCCGGATTTTGTTGTATAAAATGGTTCCGTTGATTTTTTTATTTGTTCATCTGTCATTCCCATGCCCTCATCAGTTATTTGTATATATATATTTTCTTCACTTTTCCAAGTTTTGATTTTCATATTCAGCTTTTCATTTTTATTTTCATTCAGCTTTATTTTTTCAATCATCGAATCAAAGCCATTCAGTAAAACATTAATCAAAACCTGCTTTAATTGATTTTTATCTGCCAATAAAGTCAATCCGTCTTACTCATCAACATTCAGCTCTATTTTTTTGTTTTCTAATACAGGATTGACCAACACAGTACAGGATTTAACAATTTCGCTGATACTGACCTTTTCCTTGTTGTTTTTTTCCGGCTTAGCGTAATCTATAAGATTTTTTATCAGATTATTGACTCTGTCAACCTCCTTAGGTACAAATTCCGCCATTTGGGATTGAAATTGTCTGTTATCTCTTTTTATAGGTATCAGCTCGACAAAGGTTTTTATCGAGGTAAGC
>DAIUCB010000315.1:0-2678 GCA_036846385.1 Bacillota bacterium
TTCTTCATTGTCAGAAGAATCATCCGTCTCACTGATATCGGCAGCATTGATATGATATGGATTATATTGTTCCTCTCTGTCTGCATTATTTTCTTTCATTTTTCCCTCAAACCTCCTGACATATTAATTTCAAGATTGCTTTATCGCATGCTTCATATCAATTATATATTATTGTCAATAATAGTCAAGAAAAAAGGAAGCTTGACAGCTCCCATATTTATTCCTTAAAGGCATCCTTCATTTTACCGAAGAAACCCTTCTTGTCATCTGATTTAATTTCTCTTTCTCCTGTTTCAACGGCAAATTCCTCCAATATACTTTTTTGCTTGTCGGAAAGCTTTTTAGGTACTGTAATCTGTACCTTTACATATTGGTCACCCTTGCCGGAGCCTCTCAGATTTTTGATTCCTTTATTTTTTAATCTGAATATTGTTCCGGGCTGTGTACCTTCAGGCACCTCATATTTTACCTTGCCGTCAAGCGTCGGTACTTCTATTGAGCCGCCTAACGCTGCCTTTGCAAATGATATAGGAATTTCACACCATACATCATTGCCGTCTCTTTCAAATATTTCATGTTCTTTTACATTAATATATACATATAAGTCCCCTGCAGGGCCGCCACGCTCTCCGTGATTTCCTTCTCCTCTGAGGGGAATTACGGAGCCTGAATCTACTCCTGCCGGTATATTGATAGATAGCTTTCTTGATTTTTTCTCCTTGCCGGATCCGCCACAAGCTTCACAGGGCTGCTCTACAATCTCGCCTGTCCCATAGCATGTTGTACATGTCTTTGTGCTTGCAAATTGTCCGAAGGGTGTTCTTTGAACTGTTTTTATGCTGCCTGCTCCGCCGCAGGTCGGACAGGTTTTTTTGCCGGTGCCTTTTTTGGCTCCCGTTCCGTCGCAAACATTACATTTTTCTATTCTGTTTATCTTTATATCCTTTTTAGTTCCAAAGGCAGCTTCCTCAAATGTAATATCGAGCTTTATTTTCAAATCAGAACCGGCTTTTGGACCTGTTCTTTGTGCTCTTCCTCCGCCAAAGCCTGCACTGCCGCCAAAAAAATCTCCGAATATATCACCGAATATGTCGTTAAAATCTCCGTAGCTTGCACCTCCGCCAAAGCCTTGGCTCTGATCGAAGGCAGCATGACCGAATTGATCATATTTAGCTTTTTTGTCAGGATCACTGAGAACTTCATAGGCTTCATTTATTTCTTTAAATTTTGCTTCTGCTTCCTTGTTGTCGGGATTCAAATCAGGATGATACTGCTTTGCCAGCTTTCTGAAGGCCTGCTTTATTTCCTTTTCATCTGCACCCTTTGCTATACCTAGAATCTCATAATAATCTCTCTTTGCCATAAAATTTCTCCTTCACCACCTAAACTGTTAACGTGAACCAAGCTAAACCCATACAAGGGTTTAGCTTGATAATTGCATTAGTTGTCAGTTATTAATTGTTATCGTCGTCTTTTATTTCTTCAAAATCAGCATCAACTACATTATCGTCTGCTCCGGCTGAACCCTGTGCTTCTCCCGGATTACCTTGTGCTCCCGGCTGTGCATAGATTTTCTGTGCAAGCTTGTTGAATTCTTCTGTCAATTTTTCGGTTTTGCTCTTTATGTTGTCTACATTGCTGCTTTCTATAGCCTTCTTCAAATCGTCTACCGCAGCCTGTGCTGAAGCTTTTTCTTCTGCGGAAATTTTACCTTCTAAATCCTTTAACGCTTTTTCTGTTTGATATACAAGATTGTCGGCGTTGTTTTTTGTTTCTATTTCTTCTTTTCTCTTTCTGTCTTCTTCCGCAAATTGTTCAGCTTCTTTAACCTTCTTTTCGATATCGGCATCTGACATTTTTGTTGAAGCGGTAATTGTGATTTTTTGTTCCTTGCCTGTGCCTAAATCCTTAGCACTTACATTGACTATACCATTTGCATCTATATCAAATGTAACCTCAATCTGAGGAATTCCTCTCGGAGCAGGTACTATTCCGGTCAATTGGAATCTGCCCAGTGAAATATTGTCATTTGCCATCTGTCTTTCACCTTGAAGTACATGTATATCAACTGCAGGCTGATTGTCTGATGCTGTTGAGAATATCTGAGATTTTTTGGTTGGTATTCTTGTATTTCTTTCAATCAGCTTTGTAGATACTCCGCCCATTGTTTCAATTCCCAATGACAGCGGTGTAACGTCTACCAGCAATATGTCATTGCCGAATTCTCCCGTCAATACTCCACCCTGGATTGCTGCTCCCAATGCAACACATTCATCAGGGTTAATTCCCTTGTCAGGATCCTTTCCTGTCAATCTTTTTACCGATTCCTGAACTGCAGGTATTCTTGAAGAGCCTCCTACCAGCAATACCTTATCTATCTGGCTTGCAGTAAGCTTAGCATCTGCCATTGCTTTTTTAACAGGCTCAACTGTTTTTTCAACCAGGAAGTGTGTCAGTTCATTGAATTTGGCTCTTGTCAGATCCATATTCATATGCTTTGGTCCTTCTTGTGTTGCTGTGATAAACGGTAAATTTATATTTGATGTCATTGCACTTGATAATTCCTTTTTAGCAGTTTCAGCTGCTTCCTTCAATCTTTGCAATGCCATTTTATCTTTTCTTAAATCTACTCCGTTTTCTTTTTGGAACTGATCTGCCAGATAATCTATTATAACCTG
>DAIUCB010000316.1:0-2677 GCA_036846385.1 Bacillota bacterium
CAACGTAAGTAGCATCTCCTGTTACTGTACTTGCTACTGCAGGACTCCAACCTGTGAATGTATATCCCGGATTCCCTGTTACAGCAGGTGCTGCAGGTGTCGGTGCTCCGTATATAAGGTTACTCGTTATTTGTTCAGTAAATGTTCCCTGTGTTCCCGGAGTATATTTTACGATATATTTTGCAACCTTATAACCGAAATAAACAGTATGATTTTGTTTCTGGGCATTAATCAATACCGAAGTAGGATTAGTATTTCCTCCATATGTTGTTGAGTTGCCTGAAAATTCATATCCGGTCAAATTAACCCTGCCGTCTAGCTCAGTTGTACCTATCGAGTAGGAGCCATAATTTAGAATTTCATTTCCACCAACGGAATAGTTTTTCTCATCCAGTTTTTTTGCTAAATCAGGTCTGTCAACAGTTGTAACACCATCTACAGCCAGCGGCTGTCCTGCATCTTTTACCAAATAAGCAATCATTTTTATACTTCCCGTATCTCCCACAGAAACCTCGGGAATATTAAACAGCTTATTTGCAGTTACTCCATTTGCATTTGTATAGCTGATAGAAGTAACATCATTTGTAGGATATTGTATATCCGGCAAAGCCTCTGGTTTAATATCAACATAGTAAGTCATTGTAGCAGGAGTGCCCTCTACTATATTACCTGCATTCCAGCTGATTGTATTTGGCTGTGTACTGGTAACATTAGAAATTGAGCCCTGAGATATTACGATGTCAGCCGTACTTGCTTCAGGAGTGCCTTCCAAAGCCCATGTATATGGGTTTTTCTTAACTAAGTCAAACATTGGTCCCATAGGATCGATTATAACTGAATCCCTTGCAGCATACGATATACTTCCTGCAATTGATGCAAAGGCTCTTGTCAATACTGAGGTATCACTCGAAACAACGTAATAATCATCCAAGCTTGATGCGGAATTTTTTAATACAAACTCCCCATTAGTACCTGCACTGAGAGCTATAGAATAAATATGAAAGCCTTCATTCTTTGCCAGTTTAGCCTGATAGATTGTCGGTTGACCATTATTATCAGGATATTTGGTAGTATAAGTTACTCCGCCATATACCGCTGAAACATCAATTTTTGAACTTTTACCTAGAGTATAATCATTTCCGTTTCCAACTCTTGAGGTTCCAAAGGTCAATACAGCATTTGAAAAATCCCAAATTACGTCACTGCCGGTTTTTGTAACAGTAGCACCAGTAACATTTGTTACCTTTGTGCTATAAGTCGGTTCACCATCACCTAATAGCACGATAGATTTTTTAACTGCCGCAGAGCTCCCAAGCAATGTATGCGCCTGCTTTATACCTGCTTGCATGTATGTACCACCGGTATAATAACCATCATATGTATCAACCTTAATACCATCAATTGCAGTCAACAATTCATCCTTTGATGCAATACCTTTAAAATCAGATACTGTAGCAGCACTGTCGTTAAATGATACTATTGCTATCCTGGTACTACTGTTTCCCGGGATTAACAGATTATTGACAAAGGCTTTTGCCGCAGCTTTAGTATTATTCATTTTAGTGCCGCCCATACTTCCCGATCTGTCAATTACTAAAACAACATCGGAGGTCATATTAAGATTTTTACCCTCAACAGTAAGATTAATTTTCCACCTGCCATCTCCTGTTTTTGTAGCTTCTTTACGCAAATTAATAGAACCTGGGTTAGGCCATGCTATGTTTCCGTTTGGATCAGTTTCAACAGCACTGACTAAGTTGCTCGGCATATTTGGAATTAACATCATCAAAGATATTACTAAACATATAACTTTTTTAAACAATTTTGTGTTATTCATGGTTTTTCCTCCTTTCTTCAAAATTTTTGAATCATTTTCCTCATTTTTGTCTGTCTTTTTAATAACCATATAATTTTGCTACACCCCCTTTCTAAATTTTGTTATTAAATTTGATATATTAGAAACAATTAAACATTTATATTTAATTGAAACTAGCAAAATAAACTTACTACACTGAATATTTTGAAACAAAAAGGCTGCAAATAATTATTATTTGCAGCCGAACTATCATAGTAGTGAAATTCAATACTTTAGACTTCTTAGCTTTGCGTCACTAATTTTCATTAGTTTTGCCAAATCCTATTTTAAAACTATCTTTGTAATATATACCTCAAAAAAACCATCATAAACATTTTATAATAAATTTTCTATCATAATTATATACATTATTTTACTTTTTATACTATTTGTTCCTCAATATCCATCATACGAATAAAAATATTTGCAAGTACAGGATCAAATTGCTTACCGGATTCCTTTAATATTTCATGCAATGCCTCAATATTTGTCTTTCTTTTTTTATAAGGTCTGTCATTTATCATTGCCTCATAAGCATCAACTATAGCAAATATTCTTGCTGAAACAGGTATTTTGTCACCGTTTAAAATTCCGGGATATCCGTTACCATCCCATCTCTCGTGATGATTCAATATAAGCTCATCTATTTCCTTCATATCGTTAAATTCCTTGAATATGTTATAACCAATTTCACTGTGTCTCTTTAGAGAGGTCCATTCCTCATTATTCAAGGAGCCTTCTTTTTGCAAAATTGCTTTGGATACGCCAATTTTACCTATATCATGAAATTCGCATAAAAGCAATAATTCTTCTTTTTCGTTA
>DAIUCB010000317.1:0-2648 GCA_036846385.1 Bacillota bacterium
CCTGTAGGATTGTTTAATTCAATTGTCAATGTTTTTTCATCAACTGCTTTAACTCCCAATTGGTCTACAGGCATTTTTCCTGAGTTTATTTCTCCTGCATTTTTAATTACAGATGTAACTAAGAATGAGTAATCACTTGCTGTAGCAGGATCTACCAATCTTTGTAATGCATATTCAAAATCCTGAGCCTTTATAGGTTGACCGTCACTCCATTTTGCATCTCTTAAATGGAATGTATATGTTTTACCGTCTTCAGAAATTTCATATTTTTCTGCTAAGCCCGGCATAACCTCTCCAACATGATTTCTCATTAAGCCTTCATAAATATGATAACCAACAGTTGTACTCGGTATTGAATTCATAAGCTGTGGGTCAAGAGTAGGGACATCTGCTCCTAAAGCATATCTCAATACCTTTGGTCCTTGTGCACTTGGTGTTTCATCCTTTTTCTCATCCTTTGCAGGTTCTGAAGGCTTTTGCTCTTCAACCTTACCGGGAGTAGAGCATGCTGCTAATGAGAATAGCATACATACTACTAAAACTAAAGATAACAATTTTTTTAAATTAATCATTTTTCTCCTCCAATTTTAATTTTTTACTTAATATGCAATCCAATATATTAAGGTTTGTCCTTGTGAAGCCTCACCTCCTTAACATACTCGATTTACACGAGCTAATTATTTGCAATATTTGTGCCATATTCAAAGAAATGCAAACGTTATAAAATTACTAAAATCTTTTTTCTCTATTTATACAAATTATGCATGTCTAAAAATTTTTTCATAAAATTTAGTTATGAAAAAGTTTGCACAATTATGGCAGCCTAAAATTAATGCAGCTGTAAAATATTAATACACTTATTGTATATAAATTCGTCACATGTATCTTTATTTGTCAGTTTAAAATCTTCTTCTCATTGATGAAGCAGGTATTCTCATTTCGTCTCTGTATTTAGCTACAGTTCTCCTTGATATATTTACTCCGCTTTCACCGAGCATATCAGCTATTTTCTGATCACTTAAAGGTTTTTTAGTGTTTTCATTTTCTATAAGTACTTGTATTTGTGTTTTTACACTTGTAGATGAAACTATATCTCCGTTATCTTCATTCCCGAGACTGCTTGCGAAAAAATATTTTAATTCGAATATTCCTCTTGGTGTTTGAACATATTTACCGTTTGTAGCTCTGCTCACTGTAGATTCATGTACTCCTATATCCTCTGCCACATCCTTAAGGACAAGGGGCTTTAAAGCATTATTACCTTCATCAAAGAATTTTCGCTGAAATTTCAATATAGATTCTACAACCTTATATAAGGTCATTCGTCTTTGCTCTATGCTTTTTATCAGCCACATTGATGAATTTAATTTATCTGTCAAAAATTTATTGGCTTCCTTATCATCCAAATTGTTTATCATACTTTTATAATAATCACTTATGGTCAGCAGCGGCAGATTACTATCATTAACAATAATGATATATTCATCTCCTATTTTTTCAATACTGACATCAGGAACGATATATCGTATGTTATCACTGTCTACAACGAAACCGCGAGCCGGTTTAGGTTCAAGCATCTTGATTATATCAAAAATATTTTGTACTCTTTTTACCGTAATATGAAGCTCTTTGGCTATTTTTTGTATTTTATTGGTTGCTACATCCTCAAGATATTTTTCTACGACAATAAATGCATTTTTGTCTTGAATACCCTTTTCTTTTAGCTGTATCATCAAGCATTCACTTAAATTTCTTGCACCTATACCGATCGGATCAAAGGTTTGTATAAGTCTTAATATTCTTTCTATCTCAACGACATCTTCATTTAGCAGCAAGCTTATATCCTGCAATGTACATCCAAGATAACCTTTTCTGTCTAATGACTCTATTATAAATTCACCGATTCTCTTTTCTTTTTGAGTTTTTACTGAAACACCAAGCTGAAGCATTAAGTGATCCTTTAATGACATTTTTTTGGAAGTATAGCTTTCAAAGGTTTGTTTATCATCTGCATTTACAGCGTTTCCATAAGCCTTATAGCTGATATCATCGTATTTTTCTATAACATCCTTCCAATCTATCTCATCCTTTGAATCATTAGCTTCACTTTTTTCTAATTCTATAGATTGTTCTTCTTTAGAAATAGTTTCGGAATTTCTATCTACAGGCTCAAGAAATGGATTTACTTCAAGCTGTTTGTTTATAAACTCCATTAATTCAACATTATTATACTGTAAGACTTGTATTGCCTGTCTAAGCTCCGGCGTCATAATAAGTTTTTGAGTTTGAGTAAGATTCAATTCAAAGCCCATCTTCATAACATCACTCCTCATTAAAGCTATATATATTATATCAAATATTATAAATTTTTCAATCTTATTATTTAATATAATATTTATTTATTTTAGCTTCATTATATTATATCAAAAATTAATTAAATATGCTAAATAAATTTATTAATTAATACATTTATTCTGTTTTTTTGCATATAGCGTATTTTATTCATATAAGGATTTGTTGTCCAACTCTGGATGATGGTAAATAAATATATAAAAAGTCACTATAAAATCAGTATAGAATCAATAGGTTTATCCCCGTCTTTAGAAGTTAACACCATAAATCTTTAGGAACAAAATTAATATATATCC
>DAIUCB010000318.1:0-2630 GCA_036846385.1 Bacillota bacterium
CCAAAATTTCCTCTTCATCACTGACAATAAAATAAATTGCATTAATATTATCGGGCATTGTATTTAAGAAGAAAGCTTTACTGCATAAATAAATTACTTCGTCTAAATAATTTATGTTATCTTGCGCTATGGCAACGGAATTAACATTTACATCCTGTCCGAAGGAGTGCAATAAAACATTATAACCCGTAAGTCTGTTTAATATCGATTGAATAGTAAGCATGTCAGTCTCCTTTATATTGTACATAAATTAATGCATTGCTGATATATTAGATTATATACATGTTTTCGGATTTAATCAAGTAGTACGTGGGGACGTACCTAAACTGTACCATCTCTTTACATTAAATTAACTACGTAGTATAATTATAACAATAAATTCACCAATAACCAGAAATAAGAGGAGCATAAATTTATGAGATATGAAAAACTACCTGTCGGGCTGTTTAATGGAACAGTTGCTACAACAAACGGATTGTATCGTATAGAAGACATTGATATAGACTCAGCTAAAAGATATATATTACAAAATGGTTTCGTATCAGCGATTGGTCATGAAGCCACAGCAGAAATAATGTCCGAAGTATTAGGATTCAATATAAAAATGAATAGAATTCAATTTCATCAGGAAGTAGGACAGATTGCTATTGTTTTTAAATTAAACGAAAGACCGCCCGAAGGTGAAGTACTAAATAGAGAAGAAATTGAACGAATAGGATATAGTTTTAAATTAATGAAAAGGTATGAATAAAAAGTACAAAAATAGCAGTATTACAAATCAGAGCAAGGTTGATTAGCCTTGCTCTAAATTTATAAAATACTTATCATATAATCGTAATTATTAATTAAACGAGTCCTTATCAGCCGGAGTCAATGTAATAAGCTTGTAGTTCTCGGGGTTTTTCTTCCTGTAGCTTCCCATCAAGCCGTATAGAACAAATCCGATTACAGCATATATAGCCAGTGATACATAACCGCCAAAAGGAAGCTCCAGACATGAGCCGATAATAATCCACACTGATACAGCCATGCCTAATATGAACAACAGCTTGCCGCCGGGTGCCTTGTACGGTCTTTCCCAATTCGGATATTTATCTCTGAGAATGTAAGCATCAAGACAGCATATAAAATAAACCAATCCTGCCGCAATACATGATACAGCATAAATATATTGCACCCAATTATCGCCGGTGAAGAAGCAGAAGAAAATTGAGAAAAGCAATACTGCAATATTAGAATATACAGGCTGACCGTGCTTGTTCAGCTTTGTAAAAGCCTTTGGCAGCTGATTAAGCTGAGATGCTCCATACAATACTCTGGCAGATGATACCCAAAAACCCATCAAAGTAGTCAGTGCATGCAATATGCCGGCTACAATAGCGGCAATTGCAAGTATTTTAGGCAGCCCAAAGCTGGCAATCAGCTCCGGCTCAGGCATGCTCATAGCAGACAATTTATCCCATGGCGCCATGCCGCTCATTGCAAACACCACAAAGAAATACAGCAAGGCAGGAACAAACAAAGCAGATAAAATAATCTTCCACATCTTGCTTACAGGAAAATTAGTCTCCTCTATCATCGTAGGAGTCATTTCAAAACCTATAAACTTCAAGGCAAATACTGCAAAAGCAACAAAAATACCTCTGCCTCCCTGTGGGAAAAATCCTCCGTGACCTGTAACATTAGCAATACTCCAATTTCCGCTTAAGAAAAACGAAGAGGAAACAATAACAGAAATGACAACCATGGTAAAGAAAAATATTGTAGCCAAACTTCCGGTTAAGCTGATATTATAGTTTGATAATATAAACCATATAACGATAATGCCGATTGCTACCCATACCGTCATTTCCGGAGGTATAGGAATAAAATAATTAAGTGCGGTAATAAAAATAAATGCCATCATAGGCGGCTCAACCACCTGAATCAAAAACATCAGCCATTGAGCTGTCCAGCCTGCCGTATGCCCGAATGCATTGGTGGTCCAAATATCAACAGCAGATGAAAACGGCAGCATAGCCGTAAGTTCAGAAAAAGCTAATCCGACCGGTACCAATAAAATAGCCAGTATCGGGAAAATAAAAGCTGAACCGGCACCTGTAATCGAAAACCAATAAGGACACTCGGCAAGCCATCCGCCTATTACGGCTCCGGATGCGATAGCTATCATTTGCATAAAACCTAAATTTCTTTTTAATTTAGTATCCATAAGCACTCCTCCTATTTAATTATAAAGCTCCCAACAACTCATCGGTATTAATAACATGACAATAAATATTATTAAGTATCTCCAGCTCATTAGCTTGAATCCTTTCGGTAGAAGCCATACAAGCATCCTCAATAAGCCAAACCTTAAAGCTCTCATCAGCTAAGCTTCTTACTGTACAGGAGACACATTGATCTGTAAATACTCCCGTAACTACAACAGTATCAATTCCCATATTGTGCAGAATCAATCTTAAATTTGTACCCGTAATGGCACTGTCGGTAGTTTTGGTTACAACAATTTCATCACCTATAGGAGATAGCTCCGGCACTATCTGAGCAGCCTCAGATCCCTTTGGCAGCAAAAGCTCATTAAAGCCTGTAGCCTTATGGTCAAGCGATCTGTCGCTTCCATCATTTTTGTG
>DAIUCB010000319.1:0-2626 GCA_036846385.1 Bacillota bacterium
ATATGTAAAAAGCTACGGTGAATATGAGATAATGGGAAAGACCATAGATGATGCAGCAGGAGAGGCCTTTGACAAAATAGCCAGAGCTGTCGGGCTTGGCTATCCCGGAGGACCGTTAATAGATGCTGCCGCTAAAAATGGGAATAAGGAAGCCATTAGATTCCCCAGAGCTATAATAGATGACGAAACCTTAGATTTCAGCTTCAGTGGTTTAAAATCTGCGGTTCTTAATTATCTTCATAACAGTGAGCAAAAAAATCAAAAAATCTCAGTAGAAGATATTGCTGCTAGCTTCCAGGAGGCGGTAGTGGATGTGTTAGCGTTAAAAACTATGAAAGCTGCCATGTTAAAAGGCTGCAGAAATATTACGCTGGCAGGTGGAGTTGCATCAAACAGCCGTTTAAGGCAAGTGCTGCAGGATGAATGCAATAAGCATAATTATAAATTTACAATTCCGTCTCCGATATATTGTACAGATAATGGTGCTATGATAGGCAGCGCGGCTTATTATAAATATTTAAAAGGTCAATTTTCAAATTCAGAATTAAATGCAATGCCAAATCTTGAACTTGCAGAATAATTAACAGAAAAAGCGATGCGGTTATCAACAGCTGTTGATAAAGCTGTTGATACAGTAATATAGCAAAAAAGTTATCCACAACCTATAAACAATAGGTGGATAACTTTCTTTTTTTTACTGGATATCTGTCCATTTGGTATATAAATTTTCCAGATCTAACTTAAAGGTGGTTAATTTTTCATTTATATCAATAATTAGATTTTTGTCATTATATGTTGAAGGCTGGCATAAAATTTGTTCTAATTCATAAATTTTATTTTCATGCATTAGAATTTGTTCTTCTATCAATTTAATTTCTTTTTCACGCAATTTTTTATCCTTGATAATTTCTCTGTCTCTTTTCTTTTCTGCATTCATTTGTGTTTTTGTTTTTATTATAACAGTTTCGTCTTCGGGTTCATTCAGCTCAGCTTTTTTATCAAGATAATAATCATAATTGCCTAAATATTCAAAAATACAATCTCTTGACATATCAAAAATTTTATTTGTTATTTTGTTCAAAAAATATCTGTCATGTGATACTACAAGAACTGTACCTTCATAATTTAAAAGGGAATCTTCCAATACCTCTTTAGAATCAATGTCTAAATGATTTGTAGGTTCATCCATCAATAAGAAGTTTGAATTTGATGTCATAAGCTTTAAAAGAGACAGCCTGCTTTTTTCACCGCCGCTTAAATCTCCTATGATTTTAAATAAATCATCACCTGTAAAAAGAAAATGAGCAAGCATGGTTCTTATATCATAATAATTCAATTGAGGGTTATCATCCCATATTTCATCTATGACAGTATTCTCATTATTCAAGCCTGTTTGCTCTTGATCATAATAACCAATATTCACATAATGACCTAATGATAAGTTGCCTGAATAATCATTAAGCTTTCCTGCAATTATTTTTAATAATGTTGATTTGCCGATACCATTTGGACCTATTATGCCAACTCTTTCTTTTCTGTATATATTCATTGAAATATAGCTGAAAATAATTTCATTACCGTAGCTTTTTGATAAGCCCTCAATTTTTAGAACATCTCTTCCGCTCTTAACCTTCGGAATAAATTTTAACTTAACCTTTTTATTATCACCCTCAGGCTTATCCATTTTTTTTATTTTATCTAAAGCCTTCTGCCTGCTAAAGGCTTGACGTATATTTCTTTTACTGCCGTATGCATGAAGACGTCGTATCATTTCTTCCTGTCTTTCTATTTCCTTTTCATATTCTTCATATTTCTTTGCTTCCAGCTCTAATTCAGTTTTACGCTTTTTCATAAATTCCGTATAATTACCGTTATAGCAATACAGATTTTTGTTTTTCATCAAGAAAATTCTATTAACAGTATTATCAAGGAAATATCTGTCGTGGGAGATAATAATTACAGAGCCCTTAAAATCCTTTATATATTTTTCAAGCCAGGAAATAGCATCTATATCTAAATGATTGGTAGGTTCATCAAGTAATAATATATCAGCCTTTTCTAATAAAAGCCTTGCAAGCATTACTCTGCTTTTTTGACCTCCGCTTAACAAATTAATAGGCTTGTCAAATTCATTCTCTGTAAATCCAAGGCCCTTTAATACGCCTCTTATTAAGCTTTTAAAGCCGTAACCATCTGCTTCCTCAAAGCTTTCACTTAATTTCGCATAATAAGACATAAGCTCTTCAAGCTTATTGCTTTCATTTTCTTTACATTTACTGATTTGATGCTCGACATCACGAAGCTCCTGCTCCATTTTAATTATATTATCAAATAAAGCAAGCATCTCATTCATAATGCTATTATTACTTTCTATATGTGTATTTTGCTTAAGATATCCAAGCTTTTTGCCCTTTGCTTTAAAAATAGCTCCTGTGTCATGGTCTAATTCACCGGTCAGAATATTAAATAAAGTGGTTTTTCCGGCACCGTTTAAGCCTATTAAACCTACCTTTTCATTATCATTTATCGTAAATGAAATATTTTCTATTATATTATCAACTATATAAGCCTTTGAAACATCATTACAAGATAAAACAATCATTAAAAACTTCCTTTCATAAATAAA
>DAIUCB010000320.1:0-2566 GCA_036846385.1 Bacillota bacterium
GAAATTGTAGAGAAGAATGGGTATTTATATGGAAACAATACAACTCTGGGAGCGGACAACGGAATAGCTGTAGCTTACTGCTTAGCACTGTTGGATTCATCTGATATAAAGCATCCTGATTTAGAAATTATTATCACAGTGCAAGAAGAGGGCGGTCTTGTAGGTGCTCAGCGATTAAATACAGATGATATTAAAGGAAAATATCTTATTAATCTTGATGCTGAAGAGGAAGGAGTAATTTTTACAAGCTGTGCAGGTGGCGTAAGAAACTATTTACACATACCAACCATAAAAGAAAATATAAATGGCGATACCTTAATTACAGTAAATATTTCCGGACTAAAGGGAGGACATTCAGGGCTTGAGATAGATTTAGAAAGAGGCAATGCTATAAAGCTTATGGGAAGGCTTTTATACGGTATAAACAATTACAATTATAGTTTATGTTCTGTAAATAGTATTGGTAAAGCAAATGCTATTTCTAATAAAGCAAATGCCATTATTTCGGTATCGAAACAGAATGTGAGGGAATTAACGGATAAAATAAAAGACATAGAAAAAGCTTTCAAGAAAGAGTTGATGTATGCTGATGAAATTGAAATCAATATTGAAATAAGCAATATGGAAGGTAATGAAATTGCTGCGTATTCACAGAATACAAAAAATAAAATAATAAATATTATAATGCTTATGCCTTGTGGTGTTGTGAATAAGAGTATGGCTATACCCGGATTAGTTCAAACCTCAGTTAATGTAGGCTCTATGGAGGAAAATGAAAACAAAATCACATTATTAAGCTCAATTAGGAGCTCCATTGGCAGCCAGAAATATAATGTTGCAAATATTATAAGTGTAATTGGGAAAACATATGAAGCTGATTGTGAATTTTTTAATGATTATCCTCAGTGGGAATATAGATCTGAGTCAAAATTAAGAGAATTGGTAGCTGATATATATGAGAAGGAATTTGGAATAACTCCTAAATTTACAGCGATTCATGCGGGACTGGAATGTGGTTATTTAGATCAAAAATTGAAAGATACAGATATTATATCAATGGGTCCTAACTTATATGAAGTCCATACGACTAATGAACATGTAAGCGTTGATTCGGTAAAAAAAGTGTGGATGGTTATTGTAAAGCTCTTGGAAAGATTAATCGTATAATATGATTATCGTATTCAAACAGTAATATGTATGCTAAGTATTAACAGTCTGTATGTACAATATGCACACTTGTAATGTAATAAATATGTACAAAAACATATACTATTTCATTACAAAATATGCTATATTATATAATATTGATTTCCCATTTAAATTATTGGTTAAATATTAAGATACATGGATAATAAATACAATATTTCCCAAATGAAAACGATTGATTGTTTTAATCGCAGAAGATTTAATAAGTTGAAGGTAGCTTGTTTAGTTTATATTCTTATACCTGATATGAAAGAGGTGCAGTATGAAAAAATATAAAATCGGTATTTTGAGAGTCAGAACAACAGAGGATAGTGAGATATTAAATTCTCACAAAAAAATACTTATGAAATATTTTCCCGAATTCGAAATAGAAACAAGATGTATACCAAATCAGTATAAAGGGCTTTATAATCAGGAGGCTCACGACAAAGCATTGCCTGACATAATAAGTATGGCAAAGGACTGGGAAAAGGATTTAGACGGACTGATTATAAGCTGTGCCGATGATCCGGGCGTGGATATTCTGAAAAAAGAGCTTTCGATTCCGGTAGTCGGAGCCGGTGCTTCAGCCGCTTGCTTATCTGTCTTACATGGTCTGAAAACCGGTGTATTGGGAATAGAAGAAGATACTCCGCAAAGTATGAAAAAAGTATTCGGAGACAGAGTAGTATTCTATGTTAAGCCGGAAGGCGTATTAAGCACTAACGATTTGGAAACAGAAGAAGGTAAGAATGCGATATTAAAATCTGCATACAAGCTTAAGAAATTGGGTGCTGAAATTATTACCTTTGCATGCACCGGACTTTCAACCATGGGTGCTGCCAAATTGATAAATGAGGTGGGATTGCCTGTAGTTGATGGTGTAATTGCGGAAGGTATAGCAATGAAAGGTTTATTATTAAGTTATTATAATAAGGATTGACATTTTAATTAAAAATTTAAGGAGGAAAGATTATGTTTAAAAATAACATTATAAAAGTATTTTCTGTAATTTTAATTGTTTCAATTTTATTGGTCGGCTGCAGCCAAGGACCTGCTAATGCACCGGATAATAATAAGCCGAATGATACAAAGACTAATAATCCTGCATCGGCTAATACAGGAGAAAAAATAATTCGTATGGGTGTTTCGGGTACTCCAAAGCTGGATCCGGCAGTCGGAACTGATGCAGCCAGCACTATGGCAATGGTTAACACATATGACACACTTGTTTATCCTATGAAGGACGGTACCATGAGACCTCAGTTGGCAGAAAAGTGGGATGTTAGCAGCGACAATTTGGAATATACATTTTATTTAAGAAAAGGTGTAAAATTTCATAACGGTGATGAGTTGACTGCATCGGACGTAGTGTTTTCAG
>DAIUCB010000321.1:0-2527 GCA_036846385.1 Bacillota bacterium
AGTTAGGAAGCTTATCATATATAGTCGCATTTAATATAATAAAAACACCGCTGCTTTTAGATTTTTGCAACGAAAGCAAAGCATGCTGGAATTCATCAGAAATCAATTCCTCCAATATCTCAGTATGCTTTTGCAAATCTTTAACGGTTAAATTTTTTTCTTTTAGTTTTTTTTCAATGGAAGCAGAAATGTTTTTTGACAGATAAACAGTTTCTGCAGAAAGTTTGCCATAGGACTCTGTAATATCATTTGCAATATGGGCAAGCTCGTTTTTAATATATTTTCCGCTTTCATTAATACCGGCGGTAAAGGTACCGGTAAGCAGCAAAATAATCAGAACTCCAAGCAGCATAGTTGTTACAACCACAATCAAGAGCATAAACAGCTTAAAGCGCATAGACATTAATTAACTCACCTCATATTTATTTGATAAAATTATTAAATGAATTCTTAGTTGCCTCTTCATAAGCAGAGGCCTTCTCTGTTTTATCCAATAATTCATAATATATTTTCTTTGATTCCATGGCCGATTGCTTCAGCCTCTTGTCATATTGTTTCTGTATTTCATCAAATTTATCGAATATAGGGGGGATATAGAAATCATATTCACTATACATCAGCTTTGTAGCAGTCAGCAGTTTTTTTATATTTTTATCTGACACATATTTATTATCCTCGGTCATAATTTTATTAAAGGCATCTTTTGTAACAGGCAGATAACCTGTAGATGAAATAAAGCGCAAATTTTGTTCGGGCTCGGTAAACCATTTTAGAAATATTCCTGCTGCGTATTCCTTTTCCTTTGTGGATTTTGTCACGCATATTCCGCTTCCCCGCTGAATAGCCACCTTTTTCCCTCCCTCAAGAGTGGGATATGGCAGTATTATATATTCGACGGATTCTACTACATTATCTGCATAGGTTACTGTAGGCGGATAAAAAAGAACTCCTGCTGTCGAGCCTATACTGCATACTACATCTCCCGTTTTGGCAAGATCAGATCCGTATCCGTCAAAGATAGCCGTATGTCCTTGTACGGATGATTTGAATATAATATCCCATATTTTTTTAAATACAGGAGAAGAATAATCAGGTTTATTATTCTTTATTAGGCTGTCTCCCAGCTGGCTGTAGCCTACCTGTGCCATATTGAAAAGAGAATCGAAAACAATAAAGGCTTTTCCGTCATTTTTTATGTCGGGAGTAAGATTATCTGTCCAGTCATAATATATTTTTGCAGTTTTATTTATACCTTCGAAGGTCTTTAAATCTTCATAACTGACAGTGTTCTCTCTCATGAATCTGTTAAAAATAGTTTCATTAACAAACATTACTTCTGTAGATTTGGCCACGGGGAACACGTAAAGGTGATTATCCTTCAATCTTCCCTCATCTATAAATCTCGGTACATAAAGGGAAAGTTCATCTTGAGTGAATTGCAGTCCGATGTCTGCAAGAAGTCCTTTTTCTGCCAATAAAAGGGCAGTATTTGGATATGCTGTAGTTATGTCCGGCAGCGGCGGAGCATTAGGGTCATCGTTTGCTGCCATAATAAGCTTTTCATGTAAAGTTTGAGAGCCGGAAATAGATGTGACATTTAAAACAATTCCTTTCTCCAATCCTACGGTATCATTGAATTCATCTATCATTTCATCCATAGTGTTTTTCATTTGACCGCCATAGTTATGCCATACATTAAGAATTATCGGTTTGTTTGGATTAAGAATATTATTGCGTTGACAAGCAGTAAAAAATACTATGCTAACAAAAATAATAATTGCTGATAATGTTGAAATAATTTTTTTCATCTGGCTTACACTCCTTTGCAAATATGAAACCCTATTGATGGAATATTATATCATATCTAACATTTTGTAACAAGCATTTATAAAAAATATATTGAATCACCCTATTTTCACCCATACAAATTAATACATAATCATCCTCAGGGTGATTACAAAATCATTTTTAACTTATATAATAAGCTATAGTTAAAACATTATAAAAATAAAAAATATTCGGAGGTAATAAAATGTCAGAACAAAATGATAATTTTCAAGAAAGTAAAATTAAAACATCAGAGACAGTAAATGAAAAAATAAATCAGGAAGAGGATAAAGGCAATGACTTAAAATTTGATCCGGCAGATATCGAGAAAAACAAAACAATGGCAGGCCTGGCATATCTCATTTTTTTCTTGCCGCTGGTAGCATGCCCGGAATCAAAATTTGCTAAATTTCATGCTAATCAAGCCTTGGTTCTTTTGATTGTAGCTATTGCCGGAAATATTATTTTAGGAATCATCCCGATATTAGGATGGATTTTGTTGCCGTTCTTTGGTATTGCAGTATTTATAATAGCTATTATGGGTTTGATAAATGGTTTTGGTGGCAAGGCTAAGGAGCTGCCTATAATTGGGAAATACAGAATTATTAAATAATAAGTAAAAATCAAGTAACCATAGATATTTTAGGAGCAATCTGGTAATATGTCAAGATAAAAAAACAAATAAAAACAAAAAAAATGA
>DAIUCB010000322.1:0-2518 GCA_036846385.1 Bacillota bacterium
TATTATAAAGAAATTACAAAGGCACCCCATTGGGCACAGAAAAATTTAGACAGCTTAATGAAGAAGGGCATAATAATAAGCCCTGAGGTGTGGAAAAATTTTGATAGTCCTGCCACAAATTCGCAGGTATTGGCTATAATAGATAAGATTACTGACCAGGTGTGATGCCTGGTCCTTTTTTATTTGCAAAAAAATGAGGCTTTTAAATGTGATTTAACAAAAGTTATTTTTGTGTTTGAGTGTTTGTACCTGTTGAAAATGACATGATTTCTCCAATGTCCACACCTAGGAAACTACATATTTTTTCTAATGTAAAAATACTTACATATTTATCATTTCTCAACTTTACACCTACATCCTGACTGACCTTAATACCTTTTATAAGGTCCTGCCAACTTATATCCCTGTCGACAAGTAGTAGTCTTAATTTTTTATAGCTTATCATTAGTAACACCTCCGGTATCATTGTAACAGAAATAATACAAGTTATATGTCGAAGTTTCTAGGAGTGGACATGCATTTTATTTTATTGTTGTCATATTATTTACTATAACTATACTAGATAATATAAAAATAATTTGTCCAATGTAAGCAAAATCAATGTAAAGGTACTCTTGCCGGAAAGAGTATCTCGTAGGAGGGAGTATGAAGGAAGATTTAACAACTTTTTTATTATCAGCTGGGCTTATAGGATTATCAATTTTAACACCAATGTCAATTTTTTTTATGATTACCGGAGTTACCGGATGTAGTTTGTCTGCTTTAAATTTTTTAAATGAAATGATTTATAAGCGAGATGAAAAAATATTTATTAATTGTGGTTTAGTCAACAAGGATAAAATGACACCGAAACTTATAAAGATAAATACCATAAATAGAATACAAATGATTTACAATATACCAGTAGGATTATGCTTTGAAGATATAAAGAAAAAAGAAAGCGAATTAAGTACAGCCTTTAAAATGCCTTTAAACGCAATTAAGAATGACAATTTTACATTTACATTAGAAACGGCAGAAAAGATTACTTTAAAAAATTTCATGGCATCAGAATTGAAAGTAAACGAAGTATTGTTCTGTGAAGGTGTGATAGTTGACATGAATAGATTTCCGCATATTGTCATCGGTGGTGACACTGGAACAGGTAAATCACGAGTACTGCTGACAATATTAACACAACTCATAAGTAAGCATGATGATGTAGATTTGCATTTACTTCAAGTACGAAAAAATGATTTAGGAGTATTTAAAAATTGCAAGCAGGTAAAAACGTTCAGCCGGACTTTAGATGATGTACTAGACTGCCTAATAGGGCTTGATTCAGAGCTACAACGTAGGGAGCAGTTGATTGACAATTTTAGAGGAATATATAATATAGAGGATTACAATAAGCGGTATATAGATAAAAAATTAAATTATACTTATGTTGTTATTGATGAATTTAGTTTTTTAAATGTCAGCAGGGGAGATAGCAAAGAAGAAAAGGTCCTCAAGTATGAGTGCCTAAAGTATATAAAAAATCTTGTAAATGTCGGCCGTAGCTCCGGAGTATTCTTAATAACAAGTTTACAAAAACCCACGTCAGACAGCATTCCAAGCGATATAAAATCACAGCTTGTAACTAGGGTATCAATGCACATTCAGGATGCGCCGACAAGTATCGTTATTATTGGTACTGATGAGGCAACAAGACTAAAAGAGCGTCAGCTGATTATAAAGACAAATGAAACGAGATATGGCTATAGTTACACAATAGAGCATAACATAGTCAAAAAAAATATTAAGGATAGTATTGTTTTTAATAGGGCTAAGTCGACAAGAAAAGAAATTATGGTTACAGAAGAAAAGAGGATCGAGTTGCTATGATATTACAAGACAGGGATAATAAAATTGTTAACTTCCTGCAGATCTGTCCTGCTGATTCTGATGTATTGCAAAGACTGTTTTTTACAGGAAAGCGTACTTGCAATGAACGGCTACGTAAATTAACTGATTACGGATATATAAAACGTTGGCGATGTAATGTCAATAATAATTACATTTATTATGTCAAGCGCAAGCCGGAACAGATTGATCATTGTAATTATATCGCAAAGTCATATCTTTGGGTTCAAGAGCACGGTTATAGTATAGAAAAATTTAAAAGAGAGGTATCGGTTGAAGATCTTCGATTTGATGCCCTGATAAAGATTAGAGATCGTGACAAAGAGGGTTATTTAATAATAGAGGTAGAGTTATCTAATAATAATATCAATAAAAAATTGATGAAGTATGAGGATTTATTTTTAAGCCGGAAGTATAAAAAATATTTTGAGGTTATGCCAAAATTACTGTATGTATCTAATAGGAAAGTACAAAGTGACATTTTAGATATTGTTAATGTAAGCATTAAAGAATTATGAAAATCCATTTCTCGGGGCTAATGGGACCCCGAGATTTTTTTATTTATACTTTATAAACATCAGCATAGTTTAAAAGCTCTTTGGTTGTATAGTTATTATATATTGATTGCAGAGTT
>DAIUCB010000323.1:0-2510 GCA_036846385.1 Bacillota bacterium
ACATTTAAAATTTTGAAATCAATGCTTTGAGTATTTAGCAGTTCTCTATAGGTTTTTTTAGGCAATATGTTCTCATTGAGATATTGAAAGCTGGCATAGGATTTGCTTATATTAAGCATGGAAAGCAATGCATCGTTAACGTAGATAATTTTATTATTATCATTTATAATAATAATTCCATAGTCAATTTCATTTATCGTAGTATGCAAAATTTTTTCCGTCTTGTAAATAGTCGATACGGGAATTACCGTATATTTCATTGCAGCAAGCTGAGATGAATATTTTGCAAGCTTTTTCTCGAGACTTTCGCTGTGAATATCCATCATCATCATTATAGCTTTATAGGTTTCTACAGTAATTCTTCTGTAGTTTAAATTTATTGTTTTACTTTTATCAAAGGCAATATCAAAATCGAGCTCATCAGCAATTATTATTACATCAGTATTTGGTATTTCCTTTTTACCGTTGTAAACCGGAAAATATTCAATATGATCTATTCCTATATCTATCAAAAATGTAGAAAGACCAAAGGCAGATCGTTTATTAATATTAATAACCATAGCTTTGGTGCCTGCCGGAAGCTTTTTTAATTCATAATATTTTTCAAATAAAATTGTCCTTGAGCCTTGAATGATATCGGTTTCCTCACTCAAATATTTTTTTATATGATTTATATCAACAGGTGTTAAGGTTAAAACCAAATCACCGTCAATGCTTTTCTCTTCAATCAATTGATTAGTAATATACGATTTAACTTCGATTGTATCCTCAAAAAAATCCCTTAATTCTTTAGTGTTAAACTCGCTGACAAATCTATCATTTGCAAAAAAAATCAATTTCTTTTTTTTCATACAATCTCTCCCATGCTGATAATGTTTTTGTACAGTTTATTATATTTAGTTATTTAAATAATTATATCATATATTTGTATATTTTACAATACCGAATCCATTTTGTTAAAAAAATTTAAAAGTTGCTTGCGAAGATATTTCGACCTTTGCAATCCTCACTTCTTATAACCCGAAAGAGAATTTTTCTGGTATATAAAAAGGGATGCCGGTGCATCCCTTTGCTCATATTTATTTTTTATTTCTTGCAAAATTCCATGAATCTCTGCACATTTCCTCTATTCCGTAGCTTGCCTTAAAGCCCAGCTCTTTTGCTGCTTTTTCTGTACCTGCATATACGGCAGCCACATCTCCGGCTCTGCGGGAAACAATATTATATTTTATTCTAATACCATTAGCTTTTTCAAAGGCATCAATAATCTGAAGTACACTGTAGCCTTTGCCTGTGCCAAGATTATAAACATGCAGTCCGCCGCTTTTTTCGATTTTTTTGTATGCTTTTATATGACCTTCAGACAAATCCTCAACGTGAATATAATCTCTGACTCCGGTTCCGTCAATCGTATCATAATCATTGCCGAATATATTTAAACACGGCAAAGTCCCATCTGCTACACTGCAGATATACGGCATCAAATTATTTGGTATACCGTTTGGGCTTTCACCAATCAGCCCGCTTTTATGGGCTCCTATAGGATTAAAATACCTCAGCAGGACAATTCCGAATTTATTATCTGAATTGTACAAATCCCTCAGCATATCCTCTATGATTAGCTTAGTCCTGCCGTAAGGATTAGTAACACCCAAAGGTGAGCTTTCAACTAACGGCATAGTCTCTGTTGTTCCGTACACTGTAGCGGATGAACTGAATATTATTTTTCTGCAATTATATTTTTGCATAGTCATCAATAGGTTTATTGTACCTGTTATGTTGTTATTAAAATACATCAATGGTTTTTCAACAGATTCGCCGACTGCCTTATAGCCTGCAAAATGTATAACGCTGTCTATGTTGTTTTCCATAAATATTTCTTCTAACCCATTAATATTCAATAAATCGGTCTGATAAAACCGAGGTTTTTTTGATGTTATTTTTTCTATGCTATTTAATACATCAGCATCAGAATTATATAAATTATCTAAAATAACTAAATCATAATTTTGTTCTAACAGCTTTACAACTGTATGGGAGCCAATATAACCTAACCCGCCTGTTACTAATATCATTTTCCCCTCCGAAAAATATTTTCTTTTATTATGAAATAAGTCATAATATTGTATTGTTCAGTATTGAAATATTTACCAAGTGTGCATTACATATATAAATCTATAATTGTTATTATAGCATCATTTACTTTTTCCTACAACTTTTTTCTGATGTAAAGCAGCTCGAAATTTCGTAAAAATAATGAAATCCTGCCTGAGTCGGCACCAATTATTCAGGCAGCGGATAATTTGTGTATATTATCATGTGAACATCGTCCTTCTTGTCAGTATATTGAAGAGTAAAAAAACTGACTGTAATTCTTCATTATAGTCAGCTATCCTATTGTGAATATTCTTAATGACAAAGCAGCTATCAGATATTATTATTTGTGATGTATAAAACCCGTCTTTAGAAGTTAACACCATAAATCTTTAGGAACAAAATTAATATATATC
>DAIUCB010000324.1:0-2510 GCA_036846385.1 Bacillota bacterium
ATCCAAGGAGGAATTATGGAGGAAATAATCAGAAAACAAACAAAAAAAATAATTTGCGGCAATGTGCAAATCGGAGGAGGAGCACCGGTTTCTGTACAATCTATGACTAATACTTTTACAAAGGATATAAAATCAACCGTAAAGCAAATATTTAAATTAGAAGAAGCAGGCTGTGAAATAGTCAGAGTTGCTGTGGCGGACTTGGAGGATGCCGAAGCAATAAAGGAAATAAAAAAGCAGATACATATTCCAATAGTTGCAGATATTCACTTTGATTATAGACTTGCGCTTGAAAGCATAAAAAACGGTATTGATAAATTAAGAATTAATCCAGGTAATATAGGCAGTGCCGAAAGAGTCAGGAAGGTTGTGGAAAGTGCGAAGCCGAGAAATATCCCAATCAGAATAGGAGTAAACTGCGGCTCAATACATAAGAATATATTGGAAAAATATAACGGTGTTCCTACTGCACAGGGAATGGTCGAAAGTGCTTTAGAGCATGTAAAAATATTAGAGGATTTAGATTACGATAATATTGTAATTTCATTAAAAGGTACAGATATTAAAATGACTGTTGATGCATATAGATTTATGTCGCAAAAAGTCAACTATCCTCTTCACGTTGGAATAACACATTCAGGTACATTATTTGAAGGCAGTATACGCTCTGCAATTGGAGTAGGAAGCTTGCTCCTTGATGGTATTGGAGATACTATAAGAATTTCTCTTACCGATGACCCGACAGAAGAGGTTAAGGCAGGCAGAGAAATACTTAAATCACTTGGGTTAAGAAGCTTTGGCATAAATTATATAACATGCCCTACCTGCGGCAGAACGAAAATTAATATAATAGAATTATCCAAAAGAATTCAGGAAGGCTTAAAGCAAGTAGATAAGCCTATTACAGTAGCAATAATGGGCTGTGCGGTAAATGGTCCCGGAGAAGCAAGACAATCTGATATAGGTATAGCCGGAGGAATAGGGGAAGCATTGTTATTTAAAAAAGGAGAAATAATAAGAAAAGTAAAGGAAAATGAAATCGTGGAGACTTTGTTGGATGAAATAAATAAAATGCAGGAATAGTTATTTTTATTTTAGGATTCCGTATTCGTACTGAAAAAGTTGATATTTGAATTTAATTTATGGAGAAGAAGATGAAAAAAAAGAATATTCTACTTATTTTTTTAGCAATCGCAGCAATTATGATTACCATATTCATATTTTTAAAATACATTGACAAAAACGATGTTGAAAAAATAGATGATGAAAAGTTTTTCAATGATTTTTTTGAACAAATTATTTCTATAGAAAACTTCAAGCTATTTTTGCACAATGAGGAAGACCGATTAGAAAATAATTTTAAGGAATATTGCAATGACAGAGGAATATCTGTATTATTCGAAAATAGAATCGTAAGCTATAATTATAAATATATATTAAAGCATGATATTCAATCCTATGAGAATTTGAAGGTTGAATTGCTTGAAGAATCCTCAGATGCAAATAAAATATTCAAAGACTTCAAAATAACCTATAATTATATAGATACCAATAAAAATAAATATGAGATGTGTGATTATTACACAATCAATGTAATAGATAATAAAATTGATTATGTTAAGCTAAATATGGATAAAAGCACAGTAGGCGAGGATTGGCAGAATTAATTTAGCTTGATATAAAAATCATAAAAAATCTGAAGAACCGCATGTTAATCAGACAAAGAAAAATAAAAATAGCGCCAAGAAAAAAATCGGCGTTATTTTTATGGTGAAATGGTATATAGATATTCTATAAAGGACTTCACTGAAGTAATCAATATAGTTCTTCAATATGATTTAATCCATCAAATACACTCAAATCTTTTATAACATCAATATGTGAGCTGCGCTTTTTGCTTTCTAAATACATAATTGCCAATATACCGGATTCATTAAGACCTTCATTTGTATTTTTGTTTATTTCTATATCAGTTATTTTAATATTTAATTTTTTGCAAAAATCAATAAAATTATCGAAGCTTTCTATTGAAGGAAATGAAACGTAAATTGTCATATTTCTGTTTGTCGATACCAGAAAATTATCTATCCTTTTAAAAAATGTCATTATTAGAATAATAACTATAGCTGAAATAACTGCGCCTTCGTAAAAGCCGATACCGATTGCCAGACCTAAGCAGGCAGCAGCCCATAGACCTGCTGCAGTAGTTAAGCCCCTTACTTGACTTCTGCTTGTCACAATTATTGTTCCGGCACCTAAAAATCCTATGCCGCTTATAACCTGTGCTCCAAGCCTTGCAGGATCTGTACCTCCATACCAACTTAATATATACTGATTAGTCATCATAACCAGAGTTGAACTTAAGCATACCAGCATATACGTTCTAAAGCCTGCAGGTCTGTTTTTGCGGCTTCTTTCCAATCCGATGATACCGCCGAATATTAGGGACATTATTATTCTTGCTGTAATCGATATAATATTTAATTCATGTAACGTTTTGATAATTAACA
>DAIUCB010000325.1:0-2505 GCA_036846385.1 Bacillota bacterium
TTTGCTTCATTCCTTTTGAATATCTTTCTACAGGAGTATTGGCAGCATCAGTTAAGCCTACCATATCTAGCAGTTTTTTTATTGTATCTCTTAACGGTTCACCGGACAGTCCATACAAGCTTCCGAAATACTCTAGGTTTTCTACGGCAGTAAGTCTCCAATATAAATTTCTTTCTCCGCCCACAATCATATTTATTTTATCTTTTACCTTCATATTATTTTCTATTGCATCAACTCCGTCAATGCTCAAGGTACCGGATGTTGGTTCCACCACTGCTGAAAGCATACGTATTGTAGTAGTTTTTCCTGCACCGTTTACTCCCAGCAAACCAATTATTTTACCTCTTGGAACAGTGATACTGACATCTCTTACTGCTTTTATAGTCCTTACATTTTTAGGCTTAAATAAGCCGTTTTTTTCTTTAACCTCATATGTCTTATATAAATTTTTCGCAATTAATTCTTTCAATACCGTCTCTGTATAATGATATCATTATACATTCCTCCTTTCAGAATTTTACTTACACAAAAACATTTTCTACTAAAGTTTTTTCTATTTTTCTATACCATTTCACTCCTATTATTGCATAAGCAACACACAATACAGCGATATGTATAATTAAGCTATAATTGCTTTGTAAGCTTCCTTGTCCTATTACGATTATGCGAAAAAGCTTGACCGAAGGTGTTAAAGGAAGTATCTGAGCTATATATTGCAGCCATTTAGGCAAATATTCTATAGGGTAGATTACTCCGCAGCATAGAGTCATAACATTAAATAATGTATTTTGTGTTATATATGTATCTCTGGTGTAAAGCATAACCGATGATAAAAATAAACCCAGACAGAAAAAACTTAAAACAGCTAATAAGATTGTTATTAAGGAATCTATGCAAAATATTCCGGATAATTCAGCTCCCAATATTGCTCCAACAACAATTACTACAGCAAATTCAACCAAAGCTCTTGAAGTTTGTTCGGCTAAACAGCCTATAAAATATGCTATTCGGGAAGCAGGCGATAGTATAAATGGTTCAAGTGTACCTTGACGCTGTTCAGTTATCAGTGCCCTCCCAATATTCATCAATGTTGCAACTGCCAAAACATTTAATGATGATCCCAATACTATATACGTCATATAATCGGCGCTGTTTGTATAAACAGAGAATTCTTGATTTAAGTTTTTACTTAAGAAAAACGTATAAATAAAAAATGGGAATACAATGGCTGAAACTCCGCCGGTAATTCTTGAGAACATAAAAGACCATGGCATTGCACGCTTTATAACCATTCTGTTCTTTTTATAAGTTGCTATTATAATATTCATATTTCCCCTTTCTTTTTGATAATAGTTATTTATGCAGCTATTTTTATTGATATTTTCTTCTTAATAATTTAATCTAATTAACAAATTATTTTTTACTTTTTTTAACTTCAAATTCCTCTTTATTTTCATTTACCCTGAATTTTACTATTTCAGCTATCAATTCAATGGGCAAAGGTTTGTCATTAGGAAATTGAACAGCACCCTTTGAGCTCTTATATTCTGAGAGCTCGGCTTTAAATTGTACAATACCGCTTGGACCGGGGTAAAATCCGATGTGGTTCTTATGTGCTGCGAAATGAACCAGATTGCCATACAGATAAAAGGTCGGCATCTGCCAGCTTATCTTTTCCTCTGCCTCCGGTGCTGCTTCACTTATAACTTTTCTGAGTATTTGCAGCTTTTCCTGAATTTCAGGAGAAAATTGCAAAATATACTCATCAATTGTTTTAACCTTGTTTTTTTCTTCCATATGTAGCTTCTCCTTTAAAAAGTTATCATAATATTTAATAAATCTATTAAATTTGCAGTTCTTTATTAAATTGCTTTTTCCGGACTTCCAAAAGAAATTTCCTTATTATCTCCTCCTAATCCTCAACTGTAGGCTTCACATTGATTATGTAAAATATTATTTCGATTTTATATATACTATATCAATAACACCAATAATTTACAATCAAAATTATGCCTAATCTGTTTTTGTTTTCAAATAATCTCTATTACTAACAAATTTCTTATATAATTCTATATATGGTCTATTATTATTATGAATAATACTCGAAATCTATTGACAGATACAATTCAAACAGATATAATGACTATATCATATGTTTTAGTCAAACAGTATTAGGAGGTCCGTCATGCCAAAATCATACACGGAAAAGGAACGTGCTGCAATTATTACTGAGCTAAGAGATGCGGCATTGGAATCAATGCTGCAAAAAGGAATTACGAAAACAACTGTAGATGAGCTTGTGAATAAGGTTCGTATTCCGAAGGGTACCTTTTATTTATTTTATAGCTCTAAAGAATTACTTTTGTATGATGCAATCATGCAGAAAGAAGAAGAAATACACAAAAAGCTATCCGATATAGTAAAGGAAATAAAGGAAGGTTTTTCAATTGATTCCCTCGTTGAAATATTTAACGATTTCTTTCACATAGGCTTTAATATCGGTAT
>DAIUCB010000326.1:0-2500 GCA_036846385.1 Bacillota bacterium
GGGCGTTTCTAAATAAAAGGGAAGATTGTATAATTTAGGATGATTTATGATTTTTGCAATGGCTTCTATACCTAATGTACCATCACCGATTTTTTCATGTCTGTCCTTTCCGCTTGAAAACGGATTTTTACTGTCATTCAAATGTATCGCATATAGCTTATCCAGCCCTACAATTCTGTCAAACCTATCCAAAACTCCGTCCAAATCATTAACAATATCATAGCCTGCATCATAAACATGACAGGTATCTAAACAGACTCCCAGCTTATCCTTAAGAATTGTTCCGTCAATAATTTCCTTTAACTCCTCAAAGGTTCGTCCGACCTCAGTACCCTTGCCTGCCATTGTTTCCAGAAGTACGATTGTAGTTTGCTCAGGTTTTAAGATTTTATTGAGAATATCAATAATCATGCTGATACCTGCCTCAACCCCCTGTTTAACATGACTGCCCGGATGAAAGTTATAAAAATTATTTGGCAAATACTCCATTCTTTTTAAATCATCAATCATAACCTCCAAAGCAAATTCCCTTGTTCTCTCATCGGAAGAGCATGGATTCAGAGTATACGGAGCATGACCTAAAATTTTAGCAAATTGATTTTCCTCCATAATTTTCAGCAAAGCTTCCGCATCCTTTTTATCTATTTCCTTTGCTTTGCTGCCTCTCGGGTTTCTGGTAAAAAACTGAAAGGTGTTTGCACCTATACTTAAAGCATCTCTGCCCATAGATTCAAAGCCTTTTGAAACCGATAAATGACAACCTATTTTAAACATTGTTATCCTCCCTTGACTTCTATATTATCCCTTTACTCCAAATTTATTAAATCTATTAATGATTGCTTTAAAATCTATATTTGTAACCAGCAGTCCGAACAGTATAATAGCCACTCCGTACTGCTGCAGCTTGGAAAGCTCCTCTGAAAGAACTATTCCTGCGGTAAAAAGTCCTGTCACCGGAACCATAAGGGACAGAGGAGCTATTTTACCCATAGGGTATTTTGCAATTAAATAATTCCATACACCATAACCAAAAACAGTTGCTCCGAATGCTAGGTATTAAACAGCAAAAATAGACATTCCATTCATATTGGCAATTGCCGAATAGATAGTATTAGGTGAATCCAGCATAAATGCCATAATCAGGAGCGGCAACGGCGGTATAAGACTGCTCCATACAACCAGACCGAACATATCAAGCTTTTCACCCTTGGCTGCAGTTTTTTGCGAAGCAAATCTGGCAACTATATTAGAAAGTGACCAAAATACGGGTGCACCTATAGTCAGAAGCAATGCTCCCAGAGGAACAGCTGAAATCCCATTTATTTCTGTTGCAGTACCTATTACATAAAGTCCTACTCCTGCAATTAAAATTCCGATTATCTGTTTAGGCTTTAATTTTTCATGTAAAAACATATATGCGAAAATCGGTGAAATGAACCCCTGAAGTTGAACAATTATTGATGCAAGACCTGCAGGCATACCGATTTCCATTGCATAGAAAAGACATGAAAACTGTCCTACTCCCACTGCCAGTCCGTACAGAATTATATACTTCCATTCTGTGTTAGGCTTTTTGATAAAAAAGACCGCCGGAAATGCTGTTATTAAATACCGTAGTGCAACTAACAGCATAGACGGAACTCCGTTAAGCCCAAGCTTAATAACAGTAAAATTTGCTCCCCAAACAATTACAACCAATAATGCAAGTATAAAATCCTTCTTTTTCATTCTGATGCCTCCATAATAATATCAATTAATTCTACTATATGAGAGGAATTAATGCAACAGAATATATTCGGTATATTCAGTATGATAATGATTGATTAAATACCTACTCTGTCCAGCTCTTGAAGCTTGTATAAATTTATAATTTCCATAAGCTTCATAGGATATTTTGAATCAGTGGCATATCCTGCTCTTCTTAATGCCCATGCTCCTTGCGTGCTGTCATGCATAACCTGTCTGTAAATTTCATATCTGTCCGCTGTAAGCAGCAGCTTGTTGTGATCCTCCCAGCTTTCCGCAACATTGTTATACGCTCTGAACTTTGCATCTATTCTGTAGGCTACTCCGTTATATTCCTCCCAAGTATTTGAGGTTACTGAGCCTGCAGTGCCTGTACCCTTAATACCGAAAAGATTGTTTGAAAATTGTCCGCCGTATTTATCAACAGGTACGCTTTGTCCCCAGCCGGTTTCAAGGATTGCCTGTGCCGTCTGCAAAGCAGCTGACATTCCTGTTTTCTTCATCGTTTCCTTTGCAAGTTTTGAAGCCATACCCATAAATTTACTCTTTTCAATAATTGGCAATGCAATATATATATTATCTGTATAAATTGTAAATTTAACCTCTTCCGACACAATTTTATTTCCGCCGTTTATTGCCTCAGCTATTATTGTCCATGTACCTGCGTCTGTTTTGGCAGGTGTAAATGTGTATTCAGAGCTGCCATTACTTTTCAGAACCTTTTTTTCTCCGGTTGCAGTGTTTTTCAATGTAT
>DAIUCB010000327.1:0-2433 GCA_036846385.1 Bacillota bacterium
AAAAATGTTACTATGGCAGGATCTATGTCACCGCATCTTGTTCCCATAACCAAGCCCTCAAGAGGTGTTAACCCCATACTTGTATCAACGGATTTTCCATCCTTTATAGCTGTAACGCTTGCGCCGTTTCCTAAATGACATGTAATTATTTTCATGCCTTCTAAGCTTTTTCCTGTCAAGCTTGCTACTCTTTCAGCCACATATTTATGTGATGTTCCGTGGAAACCATATCTTCTGATTCCAAGCTCTTGATATAGCTCATATGGCAACGGGTAGATATATGCTTCTTCTGGCATAGTCTGATGATAAGCAGTATCAAAAACTGCAACCATAGGAACGTTAGGCAATAATTCCTTGCAAGCTTCAATACCTATTATGTTTGGCGGATTATGTAATGGCGCAAGGTCAATACATTCCTTCATAGCTTCAATTACTTTATCTGTAATCAATGCAGATGCTGCAAATTTCTCGCCGCCATGAACTACTCTGTGTCCGACAGCTTGAATTTCGTCTAAAGATTTTACTGCTCCATATACAGGATCAACTAATGATTTTAATACGATGTTGATTGCTTCCTTATGGCTTTTCATAGGCTCTTCGATTAATACCTTTTCTTTTCCTGCAGCTTCATGCTTTACAACACTGCCCTCAATACCTATTCTTTCGGCTAAGCCCTTTGCCAATACACTTTCATCATTCATATTTATTAATTGATATTTTAATGATGAACTACCGCAATTAATTACTAATACATTCATGTTTATATTTCCTCCCAAGGTTTAAATATTATATGATAAAATCAATAAAGATTTTATGAACACTGATTAATTTAATAAATACATTTTATTATTTTATCAAATTTTTTATTTTTTAATACGATGATATCACAATTTGAAATATGATAATTCCAAATATCAGTTTCATCGGCTATTTTTAGATAAAGCAATATACTTTGTATTACTCCGAAATGGGTCACTATGACAGTATTTTCTTCAATATTTTCTATAAAAGCTGCTATACGGTTAATAATATCTGCATAGGATTCGCCCTTTGGGAATTTGTAATTATGACCTAATGCTATCCAACAGTCTGTTTCATCTTTATAATTAGCTGCTATTTCATCCCATGTCATATTTTCAAAAATTCCAAAATTAACTTCCATGAGGCAATCTGTTGTAATAACCTTTACATCCGTTTTCAGAGATATTATCCTTGCTGTTTCATAAGCTCTTTTTAATGGGCTTGCATATATTTTAGATATATTCAGGTCTTTAAAATATAAGCCTGTCTCTTCAGCTTGCTTTCTGCCTAAATCAGACAGTTCAACATCAGTTATTCCGCAGAATCTTTTATTAATATTTGCTGAGGATTCGCCGTGACGGACTAAGTATATCATTTAATCAACCCTTCTGATAAAAAAACTGAAAGCATAAATATTATTTGAGATACCTCTGTAATATAACCGCATGTATCTCCTGTCATGCCTCCGATTTTTTTCTCAATCCAATTAGAAATTAAATAAGCTGATAAAAGAGCAACAGCTGATGATAACAATAAAAAAAATCTGGCAGGCATTATTATGCAAGCAGTAAACAATATTAACAAATTGATAATCAATACCTTTTTGTCAATTGATTCAATAAATATTGTTCCCATACCCTTGCTTTTTTTAGCATATTTTTTGTTGTAGGAACCGACTACAACCGATGCTCTTCCTACTATAGGCATAAGGAAGCAGGTAAAAATATCCGCATATGTAAACAGCACAAATTGAGACAGTATTATGAAAATAAGGCATAGTACACCGAAGGCACCTATATGAGAATCGCTCATAATCTCAAATACCCTATCTCCTGTTCTTCCTGAAAATAATCCGTCAACAGTGTCTGCAGAGCCGTCTAAATGTATACCGCCTGTAATGATAACGTAGCATAAAGTTAAAAGAAGTCCTTTTATCAGGCTTAAATGAAACATTTGACCTATAATAACTACCGGCATCAACAATAAACCTATTACGGCTCCCATAAGTGAGTAGATGCTCAATGCTTTTTTAAAGCTATCCTCATTATATTCAATTTTATTGCCTATCGGAATTCGAGTAAAAAAGGATATTATTATTAAAAATCCTGTGGCCATTTCACCATTTCTCCATTATGCTTCAGCTTTATCGGTATTCCGGAAAATATAAAATACATAAAATCTGCTTCTTTACCAATTTTGTTATTTATTCTCCCGCTCATATCTCTAAAATAATTTCCCATATAATATGAAGGAACTACGCCAAGTCCGGTTTCATTTGAAACTATTATCAAACGCTTATTAAAATCCCTGCAAAGCTTAATTAAGGATATTACCTCATCACTGAGTTTCTGCTCAAGATTATTTACCTCTTCGACGGGACATATAACGAAATCAAGACCGCTGTCAAACATA
>DAIUCB010000328.1:0-2417 GCA_036846385.1 Bacillota bacterium
TATTATCTCAAAAAATGGCTGAAAAGCTTTTAGAAAAGGGTGTATATGCCATAGGCTTCTATTTTCCTGTGGTACCTAAGGGAAAGGCAAGAATAAGAACTCAGATATCAGCAGCTCACACAAAAGAAGATTTGGACTTTGCATTGAACGCATTCAGGGAAGTTAAGGAAGAACTCGGTATTTAATAAAATATATTATGTTAAGAATAGCCTCTTGATCATATAAATGATTGAGAGGTTTATTTTTTACATAGCAATGGTATTGCAAATTTTGTATTTTTAAGGTAAAGTGTGAATAGTCGGAAATAATCTTTTCAGATAACACAGAATCTGTTCAAGACGGAGGATATATATGACTATAAAGCTGATTTATAAGGTATACGAAATTATGGATACCGATAATATAAGGATTGATTATAAAACCAAAACAAGGGATGCAGTAAATGAGTTGATTTTCTCTAAACGAGATGAAATACTGCTTGAGGATGAGGGAAAAAACATTGTAGGTATATTTACCAGAAGTGATATATGTAAGCTGAAAAATCAGGATAAGAATGGTTTTAACCTGCCTATATATCATTATTCATCTAAACAGCCGGTTTGTATAGACTATAATGAAGATGTAAGAGTTGCAATAGATATAATGATGGATAAAAAAATAGGAAGGCTTCTTGTAAAAAAGGACAATAGCATCATAGGGGTGATAACAAACAACAATATCAGAGATGGCTTCTATACGAAGCTTGAAGCCTATGATATTACCGAAGAGGCCTTTGACAATATATATGAGGCTATATGCATATGCGACAGCGAGGGGGAGGTTATATATTGGAACAAAAGCTCGGAAAAGCTCTACAATATTAAAAAAGAAAATATTATAGGAACGATAATAGATGATTCATTCCCCAATGCCCTTGCGAATAAGGTATTTAAAGAAAAAAAGCCGATAAAAAATTTAATCCATCAGCCTGTAGAGGGTAAATCTGTTGTAGTCAGTGCCGTGCCTATATTTAATTCCAAAAACAAAATGACAGCAGTAATAACGACGGACAGAGATATTACTGAAGCGGTTCACCTTTCGGAAATGCTTAAAAAAGAAAAAGAAAAGTCAAAATTTTTCGAAAGTCAATATAAGGAGCACATTGCTAAGCAATACAGCTTTTCGGGAATTATAAGCAAAAATAAAAAAATAATCGAAGCTGTTACCTTATCTCAGCGAGTAGCACCAAGCAAAGCCAATATAATGATAACCGGAGAAAGCGGTACGGGGAAGGATGTTTTTGCCAGGGCAATCCACGATGCAAGCGGAAGGAAGGGTAAATTTATAGCCGTCAATTGCAGTGCCATACCGGATGAGCTGTTGGAAAGCGAGCTCTTCGGATATGAATCAGGAGCATTTACCGGTGCCTCAAGAGAGGGAAAAGTCGGTAAATTTGAGCTGGCAGACGGAGGAACACTTTTTCTTGACGAAATAGCCGATATGCCTATGAAAATGCAAAGCAAGCTTTTAAGAGTATTGCAGGATGGTATAATTTCAAAGCTGGGAAGTGAAAAAAACATAGAAACAGATGTCAGAATCATAGCGGCTACCAACAAAAATTTAAGAGAAGCCATAGAAAATGAACAGTTCAGAACAGATTTATTTTACAGATTAGCTGTTGTAAGCATTGAATTGCCTCCCTTGCGAGAAAGAAGAGACGATATCAGGGAGCTGACCAAATTATTTATCAAGGAATTCTCAGATAAAGAAAAAATTGAAATTAAAAGCATTGATGAAAAGATATACGAAATCTTTGAAGCATATTCGTGGGAAGGCAATATACGCGAGCTGCGGAATGTAATACAAAGAATTGTCATTTTATCCAATGACGGAATTATTAAGAAGGAGGATATTCCTCAATATATTACGGAAATATATTCTAAAAATACCGAAAGAGAAATAAATAATTTTCTGTATGAAATCAGCGACTTCAATGAAGCAATTAAAAATTTGGAAATAAAAATGATAACAGAGGCTATGAAAAAAGCGGGAGGAAATAAATCAGATGCCGCAAAGCTGCTCAATATAAACAGATCAACTCTTTATTACAGGCTTGGATTATATAATCTGGAATATTTGGAGAGATCATAAAATAAATATGTCTATGTGTTAAAAATTAAACATTGTGTTTAATTATTAACACATAGATTTTTTCTTTAAATAATAAGAAATTTATCTGTATGCGTGCAGATATCAGTATAAAATATTTTTATTGAAAGCTTAGCGTTTTATAAAATATTTTATTATCGCAATGAATGTCAAAAAATTAACATTGTTTTTACTGAAGTTCATTTTCCTTAAAAATGCAAAGGATTGCCTGTTGATTTCTAATTTAATTCTAAATAAAAAATAAAATTATTATAATATTTTTATTTTTC
>DAIUCB010000329.1:0-2404 GCA_036846385.1 Bacillota bacterium
CTCCTTCAATATAGGTATCCTTACTTACTCCGACATTTTCAAGTGCCTTTGAATTTACTATTCCTATATGACCGCAGGTTCTGATGATAAGTATGTTGTGTTTATCTGATATTTTATCAAGATTTGTTTTGTCAGGAAACGTTTTTTCTCCTGCAAAAAAATTTTGATCCCAGCCTCTTCCGTAAACCCACTGTCCTTCGGGAATATTATTTTTCTCGATAAAGGCCTTGCATCTCTCGATTATTTCCTCCTTTGAGGCTGCATGTTCTAAGTTTACTGCGTTTATTGAGCTTCCGTAACCGACCAGATGGGTATGAGTATCTACAAATCCCGGCAGCACTGCTTTTTGTTTTAAATCAATAATTTCAGTTTCATCTGTTATTAATTTTTCTATTTCTGTGTCGGTACCTACCTTTATTATTTTGTCGCCCTTTATTGCGACTGCTTCTGCTGTCCTCCCATCCATTGTATATATTTTTCCGTTTGTCAGAACTAAGGTTGCTTTCATTTCACCCTCCCTTGTATTTTTTGATTATAATGAATATTAAATTTTATAAACACAAATCAGCTATAATATAGCTGTAATTATTTTATTGCAAATTGAATGCCAACGTTGTCTTTTTTTATTATACCTGTATTGTACTGTTTTAAGGGATTTTTACATGGATTTATTGTATTGAAATTTTTGATTTAAGAATAAAAGAGGCAAAAATATTTTACATTGTAAAAATTTTTTTCCTCTTTACGATTACTTGCTCCAATTAACTATATATTATATTTTTCAATTTTATATCTTAGATTCTGCCTGGAAATTTTTAATTTTTTAGCTGCCTCTGCCATATTTTTAGATTTGCTCATCACAAGCTGTATCAGCTTCTTTTCATATTCTTCTACTGCATCGCTCAATGAAAAATCATATTTTTCTGTTATATCTTTTCCTAAATTCTTGTCATTTTTGCACTCCTCAAAAAAAATTTCAGGCAGGCTTTTTATTGTTATAAGCTCGCTTTTTTCATTGTTAAATGCACTTTCTATAGTGTTTCTGAGCTCTCTGACATTTCCGTTCCATTGTCTGTTTTCGAAAGCATTTTTGGCAAGATCGCTCAGCCCTTTTATGTCTCTTCCCATTTCTCTATTAAAATAATTTATAAAATAGTCCGCTAATAGCAATATATCTTCTCTTCTTTCTCGAAGAGGTACTGTTCTTATCTGAACCACACTTATTCTGTAATATAAATCCTCTCTGATTTTTCCGTTTTTCAATGCTTCATAGGGATTTTCGTTCATAGCACAGATAATTTTGACATCTATATTGATATCCTTATTACCGCCTAATCTCCTGACCTTTTTTTCCTCCAAAACTTTAAGAAGCTTTGCCTGAATGGAAAAATCCATCGAATTAATTTCATCAAGAAACAGCGTACCCTTATTAGCAAGCTCGAACAGCCCTTTTCGACTTTCTGCTCCTGTATAGCTGCCTTTTTCTGTCCCGAAAAATATACCCTCCAAAAGTGTTGCCGGTATTGATGCACAGTTTTGCGAAATAAAGGGCTGATTGCTTCTCATGCTGCCGGTATGTATTGATTCAGCAACCAGCTCCTTGCCTGTGCCTGTTTCTCCGTATATCAGAACAGTTGAATTGTTTTGTGATACGATTTTTATTTTTTCTTTTATATCAATCATTGCTTGATTTTGTGTTATTATATCGTCTAAATCATAAAGTCTTTCTTCGAAATCGTTATCAGGCTCGATGTTATTTTCTCTTTCCTTGCCGCAAAAGGTTGAAGCACACAAAGCTCCTATTACATTTCCACTGACTTTTATGGGATAGGTTGTGCTTATTATGTGTATTCTCTCGCCCTTGAAATTAACTATGTCCTGCTCGTCTGCTATCCTTGTCTGTCCCGATTTCAAGCATCTGATTATTGTGCTTGTTTCCTCTGTCAATGTTGGATAAACCTCAAGAATATTCATTCCTACTACCTCTTTGCATTCGAAATATCTGTTATTCGACCATTTGGTATATTCTACATTGCCATTCTTGTCACAAATAAGTATGGCATCGGCTTTTTCATACAAGGCTATAGCCTTTTGAACGTAATTTTCAAGCATTTTATCACCTCGCGGAATAATATATTCCTATTATTATATATCACAACAGAGAAAAATACTATAAAATTTTAAAAAGAGCACCAAAATTCGATACTCTCTATTGCACAATATTCCTTTGTTTTTCTTCCAAAGATCATCCTATGTATAAAATTGCCGACAACTCTGTAATTACACTCCCATTAATTACATTCTTACAATAGCTATTTTTCTTCAATATTTCCTTGATATTTTAGCCAATGCATAAAAAAAAGAAAAAGCGTGTGATTAAAATAAAGGGGGACGTTATATTTAA
>DAIUCB010000330.1:0-2397 GCA_036846385.1 Bacillota bacterium
CTTTTTGGAGATTAAATCCTCGACTGAGATATTGTAATAATTAGCTACAACCTCTTTAATGTCCTTTAGGGTTATTTTTTTATTCGAAGAAATCAAATGCTTTAATGCTTCCTGAGCTAAATCAAGGGTAACTTCCTTTTTATTTGTAAGTGATGAATAAGCAAATATTCTAATCAGAGCACCTTCAAGCTTTCTGATATTAGATTGTATATTCTGGGCAATATATGTAATTACCTGATCAGGTACATCATAATTTTCAGCTTCTGCTTTTTTCCTAAGTATTGCAATTCTTGTTTCAAAATCAGGAGGCTGTATATCTGCAATTAAACCCCATTCAAAACGAGAGCGCAATCTGTCCTCAAGTGTAGGTATTTCACTGGGCGGATTATCGCTGGAAACAATTATTTGCTTGTTAGCTTCATGAAGAGCATTAAAGGTATGAAAAAACTCCTCTTGGGTACTTTCCTTTCCTGCAATAAACTGTATATCATCAACCAGAAGTACATCTATTTTTCTGTATGTATTTCTAAATTCGGCATTAGTACCGTCCTTGATGGAATTTATAAGATCATTGGTAAACTTTTCTGATGTTACATATAAAACAGAAGCATTAGGATTATTATCAAGGATATAGTGTCCGATTGCGTGCATAAGATGGGTCTTTCCAAGACCAACTCCTCCATACAGAAACAATGGATTGTAGGCAGTGGAAGGTGCTTCTGCTACTGCCAGTGAAGCTGCATGAGCAAATCGATTGCTGTTACCTATAATAAAATTGTCAAATTTATATTTAGGATTCAATTTTCTGTTAGAATCTTGATTTCCCTCTTCTATTGAGCTGCTGTCTGCTTTTTTATTTTCATATTTATCTGTATTTTCACCGGGAACTGTGAAAACTAATTCTGTTTCTTTTTTTAAAACATAAATAAAAGCATTTTTTAAAAAATTATAATGCCTTTTTTTCAAAGTATTCCTTAAGAAGTCATCTGCAGTTTCCAAATATTTCGTATTATTTTTATAAGCTACTATTTTTAAAGGTTTAAACCAAGTATTAAAGCTTACTTGATTAGTATCCTCCTTTATAATATCCAGTACCTCATTCCATAGCTCTTCAAAATTCATTTTATTCCTCCCAAATTGTTAATAAAGAAATCCAAAGACTGTTAATAACATTCATAATATAGTGAAAATAAAAAAATATAAACAGATTGTTAATATCTTTTATAAACATTTTTAGTATTGTATTTTAAATATTTGATTATATTAAGTAATAGTTGTCCATAGAGTAGTCAAATAAAAAGAAGTTATCCACAGTTATATAATATTATCATTTTTTATCCACAATTTCAAATTAATTTTATTTTTTTTAAAAAATATTTGCAAAATATCTAAAAATATAGTATATTACAATAGCTATAATATTTATATAAATTAATATGCTTGACATAGATTATTTAAAATATTATAATCTGATTATCTTAATTTAGGTAAGGTAATGTTTTTTTGATGCTTGCATCAATCATTATTTTTTGACAGTAAGCAACATTAATATGTAAAATTCAAGATATTAATATAGATATCTGCTGTACAAGGAGGTGTTTTTACAATGAAGATGACTTATCAACCAAAAAGAAGACAAAGAAGCAAGGAACATGGCTTTATTAAAAGAATGAGTACTAAAAATGGTAGAAATGTTTTAAAAAGAAGAAGAGCAAAAGGAAGAAAAAGATTGTCTGCATAAGGCCGCTTAGGTGGCCTTTTATTCCATTTAAAGAATAATCAAGGTAATTTAAAATATGATAATTATAAAAAATAATATAGAGTACAAAGCAGTATATAATTGCAATGATTCTATTTCTGATTATAATTTAGTTTTGTTTTTAAAAAAAAATAAATTTGGTTATAATAGATTTGGGTTCACTGCTGCAAAAAAAATAAAAAAAGCAGTGACAAGAAACATCATTAGAAGAAGAATGAAAGAAATCGTTAGATTAAATGAATTCAAGCTCAAGGAAGGTTTTGATATTATTTTGATGGCTAGAATTAATGCATCAGATGCAGATTATAATTCTTTAGAAAAATCATTTAATAAATTGATGAAAAGAAAAAATTTATTAAAGGGTGATATAAAATAAGTAAAATAATGATAGCACTTATAAGAATATATCAGAAATTTTCTTCTCGCACAGGTGTCAGACATTGTAGATTCTATCCTACATGTTCCCAATATTTCGTTGAAGCTTTACAAAAATACGGTTTTGTTAAAGGCTCATACCTAGGGATAAAACGGATATTAAGATGTAATCCTTTTAACCTCGGCGGATATGATCCTTTGAAATAAACTTGGAGGATAATAATGAATTTAGATTTTATTTGCTACCCTATAGGTATGCTTGT
>DAIUCB010000331.1:0-2378 GCA_036846385.1 Bacillota bacterium
GTTGTCCCATATTTCCTCCTAAATAGATAATAAAAATCTAAAGCTTATATCCATAATTTCCATAAAACTCTTTTTTAAAGCTTATGAAATTATTTTCCCTTATACTTATTCTAATACTTTTCATTAAATTAATCAAGAAAAATAAATTGTGAATAGAAGCAAGCCTTGCTCCCAAAATCTCATTTTCATTAAACAAATGCCTTATATATGCTCTTGAGTAGTTTTTGCAGGTATAACAGCTGCAATCACTGTCTATCGGAGAAAAATCTCTTTTATATTTTGCATTTTTAATCGTAAGCTGACCCTTGCTAGTTAAAAATGCACCATGCCTTGCCATCCTCGTGGGAAGAACACAGTCCGCCATGTCAATACCTCTTTCGACTGCTTCAAAAAGGTAGTCGGGGCTACCCACTCCCATGAGATACCTGGGCTTATCCTTGGGAAGAAGCTCTACAGTATAATCCATAACCTCACACATAATATCCCTCGGCTCTCCCACACTCAGGCCTCCTATAGCATATCCTGGAAAATCAAGCTCAATCAGCTGTCTTGCGCTTTCCTTTCTCAAATCCTCATAGACTCCCCCCTGTACTATTCCAAACAAAGCCTGATGCTCTGTATTTTTATGAGCCTCCTTACATCTCTTTGCCCATCTAGTTGTTCTTTCCATTGATTTTAGTGTATAATCATAGTCAGCCGGATATGGCACACATTCATCAAATGCCATCATAATATCCGAGCCTAAGCTGTTTTGTATTTCCATCGCCTTTTCGGGACTGATAAATTGCTTTGAGCCGTCGATATGTGATCTGAATTCCACACCCTCTTCGGCTATTTTTCTCAGCTTACCGAGACTGAATACCTGAAAACCTCCGCTGTCAGTCAAAATAGGTCTATCCCAATTCATAAACTTATGAAGCCCGCCGGCTTCTTCTATCAAATCATGTCCCGGTCTGAGAAATAAATGATAGGTATTGCCAAGTATTATTTGAGCCTCCATTTCCTTGAGCTCCTCGGGAGTCATAGTTTTAACAGTTGCCTTCGTTCCGACTGGCATAAAAACAGGAGTTTCAATATCGCCGTGATCGGTATGTATCCTCCCGAGTCTTGCCTTACATTCGGCAGACTCCTTTAACAGTTCAAATTTAAACATATTTCACCTACTTAATTATCATTGCATCTCCAAAGCTGAAAAATCTGTATTTGTTCTCTACAGCTGCCTTGTATGCATTCATTATATTTTCCTTACCTGCCAACGTACTTACCAGCATAATGAGTGTAGATTCCGGAAGATGAAAATTAGTTATGAGAGAATCTACAACCTTAAATTTATATCCGGGAAAAATAAATATATCAGTCCAGCCCCTTTGTGCCTTGACCAATCCATTTTCATCACCGATAGTCTCAAGTGTTCTGGTGCTCGTTGTACCCACCGAAATAACTCTGTTGCCGGAGACATGAGCTTTATTTATTTTTGCGGCTTCAGCTTCTGTCAGCTCATAATATTCCGCATGCATTTTGTGCTCAAGTATATATTCGGCCTTTACAGGTCTAAAGGTACCAAGTCCCACATGAAGAGTAAGCTTTGCAATTGTTACTCCTTTTTCTTCTATCTTTTTTAATAGGTCGCTGTTAAAATGCAGTCCTGCAGTCGGAGCTGCCGAAGAACCTAAATTGCTTGCATAAATTGTTTGATATCTGTTTTTATCCTCCAGCTTTTCATGGATATACGGAGGTAACGGCATCTCTCCCAGACGATCAAGTATTTCTTCAAATATACCGCTGAATTCAAACTCGATAATTCTGTTTCCCTCATCTGTAACCTCTGTTATTGTGCCGGAGAGGATGTTTTCTTTAAATATTATACTGCAGCCCTTTTTTGCCTTTTTACCCGGCTTTACAAGGGTTTCCCACCTTTTATCATCCAACCGTTTTAACAAAAGAAGCTCAATTACTGCTCCCGTATCCTTTCTGTGTCCGAACAACCTTGCAGGCAGAACCTTCGTATCATTGATGACGATACAGTCCCCTTTATTAAGATAATCAATAATATCATAAAAATGTTTATGCTCTATTTCTCCCGTAGCCTTATCCAAAACCAAAAGTCTGGAATGATCTCTGTCCTTCAACGGTGTTTGAGCTATAAGCTCCTCCGGAAGCTCGTAAAAAAAATCGCTTGTTTTATAATTTATATCTGTCATTTAATATTAACTCCGGTATAGTAATGTTTTATTATTTCCTCATATGTAAAACCCTTTGCTGCCATTTCCTTCGCACCGTATTGACTTAATCCGACTCCATGTCCCCAGCCTCTGCCGCTAAATAAATATTCATTGCTGTCAGATATTTTATTGTTGAGAATTGTAACGCCGGAAGCA
>DAIUCB010000332.1:0-2348 GCA_036846385.1 Bacillota bacterium
GGAATCACATATATCAATTTTACATTATTTTCTTTTTCTAAGGCTTCTTCTAAAAGCTCAATGTTTATGCCGTCACTTTCAAGCGGAATGCCAATTATCTCAATTTCCTTTGACCTAAAAGCATTTAATGCTCCGAAATACGTCGGGCTTTCTGTTATAATCTTGTCTCCTTTATTAAGAAACAATTCACCGCTTAAAAATAATGCTTGCTGTCCGCCGCTGACAATAAGTATATTTTCAGCATCCATTTTTGTTTTTAATTTTGTATTCATACGTTTAGCAATATAATCCCGTAACTCCGGCAAGCCTTCTGTCATGCTGTATTGAAGGGAATCTCCCCCTACTTCATTTAAAACGCGGATACAAGAATTTTTAATTTCATCCTTTGGAAAAAAATCCTTATCCGGATTCCCTCCCGCAAAGGAAATGACAGCAGGATCCGATAACAGTTTAAGTGTTTCACGAATTTCCGATGATTTTATCTTTCCTGCTCTATCTGCAAATTTCATAGCAATTCCTCCTCTGTTTTACCTTTTTTAGCTTCCTTGTATTCCTTCGGAATCTCTTTCTTTAGCAATACACTAAGTCCTCCTCGACAAAGGGCTTCCATTTCGTATTCTCCCGGCATAACCTCGATCGGTGCAATAAAGGTTATACGCTTTTTGATTCCCTGAACAATTCGATTTGAAAAACAAAGAGGTCCGGTAAGGAGAATAAAATCTATTTTGCCTTCTACTGCCGGAGATAAGGAAGCAAGATTTTTGCATATTTGATAAACCATTGCATTAAGAATTAATTCTGCATCCTTATCTCCTCTGTCAATTTTTTTATCTACTTCTAACACATCCATCGTTCCAAGATATGATACAAGTCCTCCGCCTCCCCTCATAATCCTATGAACGTCGGAAGCAGTTTTATATTTTCCGTTAAAGCACAAATCTACCAACTGTCTTGTAGGTATGCTGCCTGACCTGTCAGGTGAAAACGTACCTTCATCATCTCCGACAACATCAATAATTCTGCCTTTATGATGCAGACTCATTGTAATGCCGCCTCCCATATGCGCTGCAATTATGCTTGATTTTTCATATATTTTACCCTTTGCTTCACAAACTATTTTTGACACATAGCGGGTATTTAATGTATGCACTAAGCTAACCCTTTCAATTTCCTTCATACCTGAAATACGAGATAAGTCCTGCAGTTCATCTACAGCTGCCGAATCATAAACATATGCTTTGATACCTGCTTCATCCGCAAGCTCTCTTGCAATAACAGGTCCCAATATTCCTGCATGCTGAACGAAGGGTTTATTTTTCAGTCTTTCAACCATTTCATCATTAACTTCATATGCACCTCCTTCGACCGGAAGTGTTGATCCGCCTCGAGATACAATTATATCGAATTGATTTAGCGTATAAAAATTTTCTTTCAAAAAATCTAAAATAGCTTGCTTCCTCATTTTTCTTTGCTGAGATACTAATTCATATTTTCCTAATTCATGTAAAGTATGCACCAAGCTTTTTTTAATTAATTCTTTCTCATTCTCATATACAGCTACCTTAGTAGATGTAGAACCTGTATTAATAATCAACAGTAAGAAAGCTTTCATGCAATGCCTCCTGTCAATATAGCTCCAAGTACCATAGAGCTGTATTTATTTTCATAGTCTGATGCTCGAGAAGTAAGTCCCACAGGACATTTTGTGCCAAGCAAAAATCCGGCAAACCTGGAACATGGTGTAAAATTAAAGCATTTCCCTAATAGATTGCCTGAAACCATATCAGGAGCAATGAGAATGTCCGCATCTCCTTGTATATGTCCTTTGTAATCCTTAACGAGAGCTGCCTTTGGGCTAATAGATATATCAAGCGAAATTGGCCCTTCTACTATACAGCCGCTAATCTCTCCCTTCAGATTCTTCTCTTTTAGCATGGCAGCATCTATTGTTTCCTGCATTTTAGGGTTGACCTTTTCTATAGATGATAATATGGCTGCCTTTGGATTTTTGTAACCAAGTTGATGGAAAAAAGCTACTGTATTTTTTAAAATATTTTCTTTATCTATAAGTGACGGTTTTATATTTACACTGGTATCGCTGAGTCCAAGTATCTTTGAATAATAGGGTAGCTCTAACAGTGATACGTGAGAAATCAAATCTGTACAAAGAAGAGATTTTTTTTCTCGCAGAATACAGCGTATTAAATCTGATGTTTCCACCATACCCTTCATGAGAAAGGAATGCTCTTCCCTTGCAATGTTTTGGCATGCAGTATCACATTTATCTTTATTTTCTTCAGCATTTATAATGAATAAATTTTTAAAAAATATGTTATTTTTCACTAATA
>DAIUCB010000333.1:0-2320 GCA_036846385.1 Bacillota bacterium
AACTCTGTAATTACACTCCCCTTAACTACCTTCTTACAGTAGCTATCTTTCTTCAATATTTTCTAGATATTATAGCCAATGCATAAAAAACAGACAAAGCGAGTGATTAAACTATAGGGGTACGCTATATTTAAAAGTTACATGCTTTTGCTTATAATAGTATTGTAACCACAAATATTTTTGTTATTCAACAAATATTAACTTTTTCTAAAATATTTATGATATAATAAATCATGTTATTCAATATATCATGATACTAAGGAATATATAATATTACGGATTTGAAAATATTAAAATATGGAGGTTTTCGTAAATGAACGAGGTAATTAATCTATTAAAGACGCATACTACAATCAGAAAATTTAATGGAGACAGTATTACAGAGGAAGAAATACGAAATATTACAGATGCGGCAATTCGTGGTGCTACAGCAGGAAATATGGCTGCTTACAGCATAATTAAAATTAAATCAAAGGATACGCTGCAAAAGCTTTCTGTCAGCTGTGATAATCAGCCCTTTATAGCAAATGCAGACTTAGCCTTGCTGTTTGTTGCCGATAATTATAAGTGGCATAAGTATTTTGAACAACGTAATATAACAGAAGCATTTCCCGACTATGACGGACCGGTTATAAGCGATTTCATGCTTGGAGTCGAGGATGCGATGATAGCAGCTCAAAATGCAGTTATTGCTGCTGAGAGCTTAGGTATCGGGACATGTTACATAGGTGATATAATGGAGCAATATGAATATCACAAGGAGCTTTTTAATTTACCTGAATATACAATGCCGGTTGCATTGATAGTAATGGGGAAATATGATACTAAGCCTCAGCTTAGAGAAAGATTTGATAAGGAATATCTTGTTTTTGAAGAAACATATCCGTTGATAACTGATGATTTTATAAATAATATGTTTTTAACTGAGGAATCAAAGGATAAGGATTTCTTTAAAAAGTTTTATGCCAGAAAGATGGATGCTCCGTTTTTCAAGGAAATGATCAGGTCAATTAAAAAATATATCAATGAATGGTTTTAACTGATAAATTCTAACAATTTGATATGTGAAAGGAGTAAAACACCGGACAGGGCAATTTTACTCCTATTAATTATTTTTCTTATTATATTAGTTTCAAAGATTATCGAAAAGCCTTCAGGTAGATTTCTGCTTTGAACAGGTCTCCGTCTATACTTATTTCCAGATTACCTTTTTGTATTTCCATCAAACTTTTTGCTATTGCCAGACCGAGTCCGTTTCCTTCCGAACTTCTGGATTCGTCTCCTCTTTTGAATCTGCCCATCAATTCGTCAGCAGGAATATTCAGCTCATAGGCGGATACATTTTTAAAACAAACCGTTACTTCCTTGTCTTTGATTGACATATCTATATATACTCTTGAGCCTTTAAGTGCATATTTGAATATGTTGGATAAAAGATTTTCCATTACTCTGCTTAACAGCCTGCCGTCTGCATATGCATAGATTCTTTCCTCTGAGGCGCTTACCTTGAAGTCCAGCTCTGATTCCTGTATTTTTTCATCCAGCTCTCCCAGCACCTGTGATACGAGAGAATTTATATTTACCTTGTCGAAATTTACTGCGATACTTCCGCTTGTTACCTTTGCTGCCTCGAATAAATCCTCTGTGAGAACCTTCAGCCTGTTTGACTTACGATCCAGCACATCCAGATATTTGGGAGCATTGGGAGATTCAAGCCCTTCTCTTTTCAGCAGGTCGACATATGAAATTATAGATGTCAACGGTGTTTTTATATCATGAGATACATTTGTTATCAGCTCTGATTTCAATCTTTCACTTTTCACCTTGTTTTGTACTGCTATTTTCAATCCGTCTGTTATAGTGTTTATATCGTCTGATAATTTTTTAAACTCTCCGTTTCCTCCCAGATTTATTTTATATTCATAATCTCCTTCCTTGGCAACCTTGATTCCGTTTTGTATTATTTTGAAGGTTTTAACTTTGCTGTATGCTACACAGGTTGCTATGAGAAGTACAATTATTATGGAAGGCGGATAATAGTATAGGCTTAACAGAGTGCATGATATCAATGAAATTATTGCTGCCATTGTCTTTAGCATCAGCGGACCGCAATTGAATACTTTAACCAAGGATATAATAATTTTCTTTAAAACTATATATGTTACTGAATAGGTAATTAAAGTACGATTTTTTATATGCTTTACAATGGACAGAAAGAAAAATATAAATATTGCAGACATTACGGCAACTGCAGACAGCATGGCAATTTTCATCAAATCTACATTTGAATATCTGATATTAAAGACATCGTAGAACTTAG
>DAIUCB010000334.1:0-2250 GCA_036846385.1 Bacillota bacterium
TACGCATTGTACTTTTTCAACCTTGTAGCCGCTGTTGAGGAAGTAGGGCAGGTCCTTGGCTAGGGAGGTTGGTTTGCAGGAAATGTATATGAAGGTTTCCGGGTGGTAGTTTATTATTTTTTGTATTGCCTTTGGGTGTATGCCTTCCCTTGGGGGGTCCAGTACTATTATATCGGGGGAGTCGGTCAGCTCATCTATTTTTGTGAGGACATCACCGGCTATGAAGGTGCAGTTGTCAAGCTTGTTTAGCTTTGTATTTTCATTTGCTTTATCCACTGCCTCTTGTACTATTTCTATACCTATAACCTTTTTTGCATTTGGCGCTAAGATTTGACCGATTGTGCCAGTACCTGAATATAGGTCGAAAATTACCTTATCCTTGGTGTTGCCGATGAAATCTCTTGCAATCGAGTATAGCTTTTCTGCTCCGAGGGAATTTGTCTGAAAGAAGGAGAAGGATGAAATATTAAATTTCAAGCCTAGCAGCTCCTCTGTGATGATGTCATCACCGTATAGGATTTTCATTTCATCTGCTTTTGCCACATCTGCTACGCCGTCATAGATTGAATGTGCTATACATTTGACTGTTCCTTTCAGATCTGTGGTTAAAAGCATATCTGCAAACTCATTTTCATTAAGTGAGCTTTGAGATGTAGTTATTAAATTTATGAGTATTTCTTCTGTTTTAACTGTTTTTCTAACAATTAAATACCTCAAAAAACCCTTGTTTGTAGACTTATGGTAGTGTGTCTGACTATTTCCCCGGAAATAGCTCAGTATTCTACATAATATTTTTCTATAGTCCTCATCTACTATTGAACAGCTGCTTGTGTTTACTATGCTGTGAAAGCTGTTTCTTTTGTGCATTCCCAATGATAGCGGACCGTCCTTTTCCTCGTCGCCGAAAGAAAAATCCATTTTGTTTCTATACTCTGTTTTTTTAGGGCTTTCAACTATCGGGAGGAAATCATAGTGCTCTGTCAATATACTGTCAAGTATTGATTTTACCTGATTTGCTTTAATTTCAAGCTGCTTTTCGTATGGGACATTTTGATATGCACAGCCTCCGCAGTCATTGAAGTGAATACAGTCCGCATCCTTTTCATAGCTTGCTTTGTTGATTACCTCGATTGTTTTTGCTTCTATATTGCCGTTTCTTATTTTTGATATTCTTGCTCTTATTTTTTGTCCCGGCAATGCGCCTTTTATTATTACCTTTTTACCGTTATATTTTGCTGTTCCATTACTCGGAAATTTGATATCATCTATGTCAATTTCAATTATTTCGCCTTTTTTCATCTATATCTCTACCTCTGAGGGAGCTTCTGTTTTATCTTCTATCATTTCTGTCTCTTCTGCTCCTGTTTCCTTTGCCATTTTTTCCAGACTCATTTTTACATACTTCGCATAGCCGGTTGCCGCAACGCTTCCGTCCTCAAGTATTATTTCTCCGGTTCCTTCATATATCAGTCTTGAGTTTCTGGTGATTCTTGCTATTGCCTTTACAGGCTTATCTAAAGGCACCGGTTTTTTGTATTTTATAGCAAGCTCTACCGTTACTCCCCACAGCTCCGGTTCTTCTATCATAATTGCTCTGCCTATTATTTCATCGAGTATGGCTGAAATTATTCCGCCATGCATTCTGTCGGGATAGCTTTGGTGAATGGCTGACGGCAATGAGACAGACATCAGCTCTTTGTTTTCAAGCTCATAAAACTTGGTTTTTAACGAGCCATTATTTTCTGTACCGCAAATAAAGCAGTTTTTGCTTATATGCTGTTTTTTATTTACCTTATATTTCATCTTGCTACCTTCTTTTTCATTTGAGATTCTTTATTTAATAATAAATATAATACCTTATTCGCTCCAAATAGTCAATAAATTGAGAAAATTTCAGATTTGATGATTTGACGGTTAATTTTATTAATTTATTACTAAGATAAAGGCGATGAACAACAATCTTATGTCCACAATAAAATAAGGCAGCATAAATAAATTAAATCTATTATTTATGCTGCCTTATTTATTTTATTATATTTATTAAGCTTTGATAGAATTTCTTGCTTTAATACAGCTGTTTCTGACAACTCTGTGGAATACACCTGATATTTTGTATTTATCAAGGCTATTCCTTTTTTGCACATCTGTTCAGATAGCTTTCATTTTCGGCATCCGCAAAGATATTGCTCAGATAATCCTCTACCTCCATTGCTGTTTCGAGATTGAGTGTGTTTTCGGCTATCTTTTCCA
>DAIUCB010000335.1:0-2220 GCA_036846385.1 Bacillota bacterium
GAATAACAGATGTAAATCATATGGGCAAGGGTGTAGGCAAAATCAATGATTTTGTTGTATTTATCGATAATACAATATCAGGTGATTATGTTCAAATACAAATATTTGATATAAAAAAGAATTATGCCGAAGGAAAGCTTATAAAGATAATAGAAAAATCAACAGATAGAATAGAATCGCCTTGCAGCTTCTATCATCAATGCGGAGGATGCCAGCTGATGCATATGAGCTATGAACAGCAGCTGATTTACAAAAAAAACAGGGTTATAAATGAATTGAGAAGAGCAGGAGTTAATCTTGAGGGAATCAACATATATGATACAATCGGAATGGATACCCCTTTCCGATACAGGAATAAAACAGCATTTTTCACAGCTCAAAAAGATAAAACAATAATAATGGGACCCTATGAACAGGGAACCTATAATACTGTAAATATATCGAACTGCCTTCTTCAAAGCGAAGCAGCAGATAAAGCGTTTGGTGTAATAAGAAAAGCTATAGCTAAATATAATATAGCTGCATACGACAAAAAAACAGGCAATGGTTTTATAAGAAGTATAATAATCAGAAGCAACAAAAAAAATGAGCTGATGATTATTATAGTAACTTCGAAAGAAAGCTTCCCGAATAAGCAAGAACTAACAGCTGCTCTCACATCGGAAATAATTGGCTTAAAAACTATAGTTCAAAATATCAACAACAAACCAACTAATCTGATTATGGGTGACAAAAATATAACTCTATTTGGAGAAGGTGTTATAGAGGATACAATTGGAGACTTGATTTTCAAAATATCTCCCGAGACCTTTTTTCAGATTAACCCGGTTCAAACAGAAAAACTATACAGCAAGGCCATAGAATATGCTGATTTGACAGGTGATAACATATGCTTTGACCTGTATTGCGGAATAGGGACAATATCACTGATGGCATCAAGGTCTGCAAAAAAGGTATATGGTGTTGAAATAGTAGAGCAATCAATAATAAATGCAAAAGAAAATGCCTCTCTCAACAAAATAAAAAATGTTGAATTCTATGCAGGCAAAACAGAAAAACTGCTACCTAAGCTGTACAAACAGGGGATAAAAGCAGATGTAATAATCGTAGATCCTCCCAGAAAGGGCTGTGAAAGAGAAGTAATAGACACTATAATTGATATGTCACCAAACAAAATTGTCTATGTCTCATGCAATCCACAAACCCTGGCAAGAGATATAAAGCTACTAGAAACCGGAGGCTACAGACTGGAAAAAGTCCAGCCGGTAGATCAGTTTCCTTGGACGGTACACGTTGAAACGATAATTCTGATGACAAATTGTGGTTCAGACTCGAAAAAGTAGGGTTTAACCACAACATATAGTGGTTTGGAGCTGATTTTGAGGCAAAAAAACAGCTCAAAAATGACGTTTTTTGACCCCGAAAAAAGGGCAAAAATATAGATGACATAGGGTGATTTTGAAAATCGCATACTAAAAGGAGTGTTATTATATGAATCCAATAAACAATTATTCATACGTAGCATGGGTGGTACGTAGCTATGAATCTTGGGCAGAACAATGCAACAATGACCCGGATTGTTTGCTCAAAATGGAGTATGCTCTGGAGTTAGAAAAAATATATAAAATGAGCCAAGAAGGAATGTCTACAGAAACCCATACTAAAAATCTGGATTTTTTAAGACATTTAGAATATGAATTAAATCATGTTTGGTCATACACACAAAGAGAAAAGGCGAAAATGAATTCTATCGTAAGTGATTATAAAGAATACTTCAAAATTGATTTGTAGGATATTCTATAAAAATAAATCAGATTGCTTTAAACATGCTTTGTGCTTAAGTGAAAAAAATATAAAAGACGAACGGTAAAGTTTTAAGTCGATTAAATGACTTAAAAACATTACCGTTTTTTTATGCCCAAATAAGAAAGAGAGGAAGACAACAATGTCAAAATTTTTTATGCATGGCTCAGAACTTCGAGAACTTGAGCAGTTAATGATGCTTGTGCCGAATTTTTTACCAAGAAGAAGTGGGGTAATTGTTGTGCAGAGAATTAGAAATGCTGAAGGGTCTAAAGAATTTGAAAGAGACTATGAACGCATCACAGAGTATTGTAAATCAATTGCATCCAGTGGAGTCACAAATCAAATTGCTGGAGGCATCATTAATTATGAAGAGATTGTCTGCAGCTGCTTTGAGAAATGTGAATCTCATCATCT
>DAIUCB010000336.1:0-2203 GCA_036846385.1 Bacillota bacterium
ACACAGCATGTCATTAAAAGTTACAGAAAAAGGACATCTTATACATGAACAAGTATCCTCTGAAAAAATAATCAGGGCTGCATTAATATGTGGGCTTTCAATATTGTTATTTCTGTTTTATTATAGAAGCAGAAATAATCATTAAAAAAATAGATAACATGTTGCAAATATGCTAATGTTATCTATTTACATATTTACATATTTACATATTTACACTGATATATAAAGGAATTATAATGAAAATATAACCGCAGCTAAACTACAATAATTGCTGCTCAGGAGAAAAAATGTTAAGGATGACAAAAATAAAAGATAAAAACATATTAAAGCATCTGTGCGTAATGCTCGGACTGAATATTATAGGAACTATTCTTTCATTAGTTATTAAACATATTGGTTTTACTGAGGTACCTATTGTTGTCACATACCTTTTATCTGTTTTATTAACCTCTCAATATACCAGAGGATATATATATGGAATAATGGCCTCAGTCATTTCAATACTGTCATTTAACTTTTTTTTTACAGTACCTATATACACCCTGAAGGTTGAAGACAGCACATATATCTTTACCTTTTTAGTGATGCTGCTATCTGCAATATTTACGAGTACATTAACCAGCAAGCTAATTCGCTCAAAGGAGCTTGCAAATGATCGGGAGAAACAAGCTCATATATTATACAGTATTACAAGCTCACTGGCAAAAACAAGCGAGGTGACAGATGTCGCTGCCGTTTCGGCAAGATACCTGTCTAATCTTTTAGAGTGTGAAGTTTCATGTATTATAATTAATAAGGATGGCAATCTTTCTCAAAAATTGACAATTAGTGCGGGAAACCGTGAAATTATAAACACCGAAGTCAGTACAAATGAAATCAATGAAGCAGTAAAAAGTCTATGTTCAATTCCCATAACAATTCGCAATAAGACCATAAGCTTAATCTGTATACCAAAAGCACTTGAGGATATAATTAAAGAGAATCAATTTATTTTTGATTCAATTATAATGCAAATTACAATAGCTATGGAACGTGAGCTTCTGATTAATGAAAAGGAAACAGCAAAATCAGAAATTAAAAATGAACGGTTTAAAAATAATTTACTCAGAGCCATATCTCATGATTTAAGAACACCGCTGACCAGGATAACCGGTGCTGCCGAAATACTGAGGCATAGCCTTAAAGATGATGAGATTATAAAATTGGTATCAGAAATATATGAAGACTCAACCTGGCTGACACGTTTAGTCGAAAATATACTAAGCTTAACACGAATCCAGGAGGGCAGATTGACAATCAGCTTAAGACCTGAAGCTGTTGAGGAAATTGTTGCAGAATCAATACAACAGGCTTCAAAAAATTATCCTGATCACAAAATTTCTATTATGGTTCCTGATGAAGTATTATTTATACCGATGGATGGAAAACTGATAGTACAAGTACTGATTAACCTTATAGAAAATGCAATAAAGCATACGACACCATCAGAAGAAATAAAAGTTAAGGTTTGGCTTGACAATAAAAAGGCTTGGTTTGAAGTTTCCGATAATGGAATAGGAATAAATACAAATGATATTCCAAAGCTGTTTGATATGTTTTTTGTCGGAAGCAACTCCGGAACAGATGTAAAACAAGGTATGGGCTTAGGTCTTTCAATATGCAAGTCAATTATAAATTACCACGGCGGAGAAATATATGCGCAAAACAATGCTGAAGGCGGCGCAACATTCAAATTTTATTTAAACGTATAGGAGGTTTATAATGGAAGAACTATTATTTTTAATAGTTGAGGATGATAAGCAAATCAGAAATTTCATTAACTTTGCTTTAAAATCACAGAATTACAGCTGTATAGAATCATCCTCGGGAAAAGAAGCAATGAAAATAATAACATCCGAAAACCTTTCTGCAATAATACTCGACTTAGGACTTCCCGACATAGATGGAATTGATATAATAAAAGAAGTCAGAAAATCTTCTGATATTCCCATCATTGTAGTGTCGTCACGTGATCAAGATATTGAAAAGGTAGAAGCACTGGATGCCGGAGCAGATGATTATCTTACAAAGCCATTTAGCATAAATGAACTACTTGCAAGGATACGAGTTGTTTTTCGCCATATGAACATCACAAAAAACTATTTGCCATCAGTATATAAGGTTGCTGATTTAGCTATAGATCTAGAAAAACATAAGGTAGTGC
>DAIUCB010000337.1:0-2197 GCA_036846385.1 Bacillota bacterium
GTTTATTATTCTTTTTACTTCTAAGCCTGCTATTTTACCAGCATCCTTTGTTGCCTGTCTTTGACTGTCTGAAAAGTAAGCAGGAACTGTAATTACTGCATCTGTTACTGTTTCACCCAAATAGCTTTCGGCATCTGCTTTCAATTTTTGCAGTATAAAGGCTGATATTTCCTGAGGTGTATATGATTTATTGTCAATTTTCACCTTGTGGTCTGTTCCCATTTCTCTTTTAATAGAAGCTATTGTTCTTTCAGTGTTTGTAACTGCCTGTCGTTTTGCAGTTTCTCCTACCAGTCTTTCTCCATCCTTTGTAAATGCAACAATTGATGGTGTTGTTCTTTTACCTTCTATGTTCGAAATAACAACTGCTTCGCCGCCTTCCATTACCGCAACACAAGAGTTTGTTGTTCCTAAGTCTATTCCTATTACTTTGCTCATTTTTTTCCTCCATAATTATTAATATATTCTGAGACCCGGAATGGTCTTTTTAATTATTTACTTTTTTGCTATTTTAACCATGCTAGGTCTTATAACCTTATTGTTTACCATATAGCCTTTTTGGAATACTTCAATTATTGTACCTTCCTCTTTGTCACTTTCCGCATCGAATGCTACTCCGTAGTGCACATTGTGGTCAAAGGGTTTATGTAGAGCTTCTATTTCCTTCAAGCCCCTTTTGTCAAGAACTCCCATAAGCTGTTCGTATATCATTTGTATACCGTCTTTAAAGCTGTTATCTATAGGTGTATCGATTTTTAAAGCTCTTTCAAGATTATCTACTATATTTAATAAATCCTGTATTACATCTGCTACTGCATTGCTGTAGGTTGACAGTTTTTCTTTTTCTGTTCGATTTTTGTAATTTAAATAATCTGCCTGAAGTCTCAATAGCTTATTATTTAAATTTTCTATCTCAGGGTTTGTTTCTTCTTTTGCTTCAGTTTTTTCTGCTGCATTTTCTTTATTTGCTGAATCTGTTTCTTTTGCCTCTTTTGCTTCATCAGTGTTTTTTTCTTCTGCAGCCTCTCTTTCATTTCTTATTGTCTCTGAATTGTTCTTTTCATTTTATATTTGCTCTTCCTGATTGGTTTCCTCAGCTCTCCTTTTATCAAATGACTTTTTACTCATTTCTTCACTCCTTATTTTTGTCTGAAAAGTTTTGATCTATGATTTCATTCATTGCTTCAGACATTGACTTTACTGTAGATATTACTTTTTCATAATCCATCCTCGTCGGACCTATAACTCCGATTTTTCCTATGATTTTACCATTAAATTTGTAGGTAGCTGTTATTAAGCTGCAATCTCTTAATTCCTTGTATGGGTTTTCATGTCCTATACTGATATCCAAATCATTTTTGCCTACAAATTGAAACAGCTTTGCAACACTGTCCTTATTTTCTACGAATGATATAAATTCCTTTGCTTTTTCAAGGTCATTGTATTCAGGCAAACTCAAAATATTGGTTATACCATCAGAATACACATTTATATCCTCCATTCTTACGATATGATTCATAAGAAACGGTAAAAGCTCGAACAATGAATCACCGGCATTTTCTCTCATGCTGTAAAGCTCTTGTATTAAGCTTTCCTTGAGCTCAAAATTCACATCCTCAAGCATATATCCGCTTAATTTCTCTGACAGTGTCACTGATATTCTATCCATTTGCTCAATGGGTATAGGACTGCTTAATTTTAACATAACCTGCTTAACTATATTGTTTTCTAAAACAATAACCAACAATACCTTGGTTTCTGCTATAGGAACAAGCTGTATCCTTTTGATTACAGATTTTTTCAGATGAGGAGCTATAATAAAGGAGGTATATTTAGTAAATTGAGACAGTATACGTACTGAATTATTAAATATTGAATCTAATTCATGCGCTTCCTCGTCAATTATTTTTCTGATACCTTCTAAATCTGAATTCTTGGTATTTAATGTTTTTTTCCACAAATCATCAACGTAATATCGATAAGCCTTGTCAGTCGGTATTCTGCCTGATGATGTATGAGGCTGAACGAGAAAACCCATTTCTTCCAAATCAGACATTTCATTTCTGATCGTGGCGGGGCTTACACCAAGCTCATATTTTTTAGATATTGTCCTTGAGCCTACTGCTTCTGCATTGTCTATATAGCTTGCAATAATAGCTTTTAATATTTTTATTTTCCTTTTATCCAAAGACATTTT
>DAIUCB010000338.1:0-2191 GCA_036846385.1 Bacillota bacterium
ATCAATGGCAACACTTATAGCATCGGCACCCATTTTTTTGACTAAATCCAGTGTACGTTCGACATCATTTTTATCTATATCAACCAAAACTATCTTCATGCGGCGTGTGGCACATTCCTTTGCAAATTCTAAACCAAATCCGTTGCCTGCACCAAATATTACCGCTACTCTGCCTTCAAATTCTTTCATAATTTTTTCGCCCCCTTAAAATACAAATGATTTACTGAAACCGTCATTTAATGCTTCCACAATTCTTCCGCCTCGAACAGCATCGCCGATAAAAATTACATTATCGAAATTTTCTTCAAATTGTGCTGTCAACTTCTTATTTGGAGCAACACCGAGTGCAAGCACAACAGTATCAGCTTCAACAACCTTAGAAAGCATTGTTTTCATATTAACAAGCACCGCACCTTTTTCGTTAACAGCGGTTAATTTATGGGATTTAACTATCTCCGGCTCATGTTTTTTCATCCTAGCAGTAATATCATACAATATTGTAGAATTAACTCCGTTTCCTATAGAATCAAGCATCTCAACCAATGTAACCTTGCTGCCTCTGTCTAAAATAAATTCTGAGGTTTCAAGACCTGTCATTCCGGAACCTACCACAACAACATTTTTTCCAAAGGATGATTTTCCTCTGAGCACATCCTCTGCTTTTACCACTTTGGAGGAGTCAATACCGGGAATAGAAGGAGCTATGGGATTTGCACCGCATGCCACAAATACTCCGACAGGGTTTAATGCTTTAACAGCTTCTGCTGTAGCCTCCGTATTAAGTCGAACATCAACATTCAGACGTTTTAAATCCAGTGCCATGGATTCAGTTAGCCAGGTAAGCTTTTCCTTAAAAGCAGGCTTATCGGCAATATTCAAGGACCCTCCCAAGGAAGATTCCTTTTCAAACAATACTACATTAAATTCTCTTTCTGCCAGTACACGGGCTGCCTCCATACCGCCCGGGCCTCCGCCGACTACAACAACTGTACGACCGTTACCTGTCTTTTTAAATTCATCATAATATCTTTCGCGGCATGTGCGGGGATTTACTGCGCATTTCGTATGTCTTAAGCCCTCGAGCTCTTCAAAGCAATATAAGCAGCCTATACATTTTCTAATATATTCGCTTTCACCTCTTTTAGCCTTGCTTGACCATTCAGGATCCGCAAGCTGACCTCTTCCAACGCCTACAAAATCACATACACCTTCCTCAAGTAGCTGTTCTGCAACATCGGGAGTTTTGATATTGTTTACTGCGATTACAGGAACATTGACATTTTTTCTGATTGCTGAAGCCAAATGTTTTTTCCATCCTTGTGCAAATGAATTTGGCTCAATGATAGTAGTTCCGCTTTCATAAATACCGCAGCTTACATTTATAACATCTGCACCGTAGCTTTCCAGAGTGCGGGCAATTTTGACAGTATCTTCAAGCTTTAATCCGCCGTCAACAAATTCATCGGCACTTATTCGGACGCTGATAGGGAAATCAGGACCGCATAAATGCTTGATGGCTGTTATCATTTCAGCTAATATACGCATTCTGTTTATAAAGCTTCCACCATATTTATCTGTACGTTTATTTGTATATGGGCTGAGGAACTGATTTAAAAGATAACCGTGAGCAGCGTGAAGCTCCACTCCGTCCGCACCTGCTGCTTTTGCCAAAACAGCGCCCTTGACAAATGCTTTCATAACAGCTTCGCATTCTTCTGTAGACAAAGCTCTCGGCATTTCCTGAGTTTTTTTGCACATTACGGCGCTTGGAGCAACTATTTGCTTGTCACCTATCAATTTACTTTTTGTTTCACGGCCGGGATGATGCAATTGTACAAACAGCTTTGAATCATACTTATGAACAGCATTTACGAGTCTCTCCAGTTGGGGAACATGATTAAGGTCGGTTAAGCACAGCTGATTTGGAGTACCGACTCCATATTCGTTATCTATCCTTGTTATTTCGGTGATTATTAAGCCGCATCCGCCCTTGGCACGCTCTTCATAATAGGCAATCATGTTATCAGAGGCTTCTCCGTTTGGAGTGGCTAAAGAAACACCCATGGCAGGCATAACTATTCTGTTTTTCAATTCCAGTTTGCCGATTTTTCCTTTTTTAAACAGATTTTGATATTTCATATAAATCCTCCTTCTACTTTATTGTTAAAATTGTATCATTTAAAAATTCTTA
>DAIUCB010000339.1:0-2132 GCA_036846385.1 Bacillota bacterium
ATGTTGCCTGCTTCTCTCAGTTTTCTGCCATATTCCTCTCCTTCATCCCTAAGGGGGTCATACTCGGCAGTAATTATGAGACTATCCGGCTGTTTGGTGAAATCAGTTGACAGCAACGGAGCAAAGTAAGGATTTTTACGGTCATCCTCATTGCTGATATATAAATTAATATAGTCACAAATTCTTTTTGAAGTCAATAAATAATCCTTTCCGTTATCATGAATTGATGGAAAGGGAGATCTGTCACTGTGATCGTTGTAGGTAGACGGATATATCAATATTTGTCTTTCTACTTTAAATTCACCTTTGTCTCTTGCCATAAGCGATACGGCAGCAGCAAGATTTCCGCCTGCACTGTCTCCGATTACGGTTATTTTTTTATTGTCAGTATTGAATAAATGTCTGTTTAAATGTAAAACACGGGCAACTTCATAACAATCCTCCAAAGCAGCCGGAAAGGGATACTCAGGCGCAAGACGGTAATCTACCGATATTACAATATGGTTTGTCAGCCTTGCCATATCCGTACAAACTTTACTGTAGCTTTCTATATTTCCTGTTACCCAGCCTCCTCCGTGAAAAAAGAGCAGAATCGGATAATCTCCGGAGCACTCAGGAGAAAAGATTCTTATCGGAATTTTGTGGTCCTTTAAATATATTTCATGATCCCAAATCTTGTAAAATGGCTTAAAATATCGTCTGTGTGTGATATTTACCAGATTGCGTTTCAGTATATAATTTTTCTCGACATCAATATCTGTATAAGAAAGTGCTTTAAGAGCTGTTTTTACAACCTTATTAATAGCCATAATCCACCATGCTTTTATTATTTTATTGTATTATATATTTAAAACATTTTAATGTCCAGAATTCTTTTTATCGACAGATATTAATATTGACAAATTACCATTATACTATAGAATATAAATAAGCTTTAAAAATAATTGTTGGAAAGGAGTACATATTATGCAAAAATACGTTTGTGAACCATGTGGTTATGTTTATGATCCTGAATTAGGAGACCCTGATAACGGAGTAGAACCGGGAACAGCTTTTGAGGATTTGCCGGAAGATTGGGTATGCCCAATGTGCGGAGCCACACAGGACATGTTTGTTCCTGAATAAAAGTCGGCAGTAATACATTTATATAAAATATGTTAACAAAAAAACAGTGTACTTAAGACACTGTTTTTTTGTTAACCGGCTATTATTTAGATTGTAAAATACTTAATTTTTTGTGGCTGAAATGCTGAACAGCTTATCCTTATACGTATATGACAACGTAACATTTAAGCCATTATCGTCCCCTCCGTAATATGAAGCTGATTCTGCATTATTGAATTCAAATGCATCAACAGTAAAGCTTCCTTTTATATTTTCATAATATTTTTGATAATCATCCTTCTCAACTTCATTTATTATAATTGTGAAGTATCCCTTGCTGCTGGAGATGCTTTCAATCTTACCTTTGTCAAACGAAGGCAATTTGCTTGCAAATTCCGGAGTAGCCCATCGCATGTTTCCGATTGTTAAATTTGACAAAAATACTGTATCTGTATCAGGTGAAGATTCTGTATTTTCGCTTATTTCACCTTGACTGCCGCTTATATTTAATGCTTTATCTTTTATGCTGTAGGTGATTGATACTATAAATCCCTTATCATCTTTCCCTGTATAGGTAACACCATCCTTAGAAGCTAAAAAATAGCTGTCTTTAGTAAAATCCTTTACTATATTTTTGTAATAATCGTTAAAATCCTGTTCCTCTGTCTTTTCAACCGACATCATCACACCGGTTTCTGAGCTTATAACATTAGTTAGTGTACCCTTTTTAAATTCCGGTATTTTTTTAGCTAACTCCGTTGTGGGCCATTCGGTAGATCCAAATGAAACTTCATCCCCATTTTCACCTTTGACGGTAACCTTATCTCCGTCGATATCAATATTTCCTCCGACTGCAGTTTCTACTATTTTTTCTGCAATTTTTTCTTCCAGCTTTTGTTTTGCCCCACAGCCTGATAATGATACAATCATGGCAAATATGACTAAATATATTATTAATTTTTTCAAGATATACCTCCTCGTATAATATGTTTAGAACTACTTTTTAAGTGTTCTAAACATTAATTTAT
>DAIUCB010000340.1:0-2100 GCA_036846385.1 Bacillota bacterium
ACGGTAGAGAAACAAAAAACATGAAGTAACTATCTATATCTTCTGATATTTTTTTTTCATTTATTATATTTATCATTGAATCAAGGTCTTCGGGTGAAAGCAGGCTTTCGAGACCGTTAACCATTTCAGTATATGCTATAAATGCAAACTTAATGCCTTTTACTTCCTTAATTAATACTCTGCTTTCAGGTTTTTTTGCATAGGTTCCGACTGAATCCATTCCTCTTTTGTTAATTTGCTCAATAGTTCTTATAATACCTGCCTTCCTTGTATCGAGGCTGTGATTATTTGCTGTTGACAATATATCTATTCCTGAATCCTTTATTGCATCCAATACCTCATCAGGCGCATTAAACAACGGATATCCTTGATATGCATAGACTTCATTGCCTCCTGTAGTTCCTTCAAAATTACCAATTGCTATGTCGGCAGCTTCAAATATTTTTTTTACTCCCTTAAAGCTGTTTTTAAAATCATACTTACCGCTTGCCTTATCATAACCGCCTTCAAGCTGCGACGGATGAAACATAATATCGCCTGTAGCTGACAGCTTAACCGTAGCATCAGGCTTAACCTCCGGTTTTTGCTCAGGCTTCGGTTTCGTTTGATCCGTTGGCTTAGGTGTTTCATTTTGAGGCTCATCAATATTTTTGCCTGTTTCTCCTATATTTTGTCTTTCCTTTGCTATACCATTAACAGCTAATGCAGCTGATATTATACTGATTGCCAGTAAAATTAATAATATTATTCTTTTCTTTCTTCTTCTCGATTTTCTGCTCATTTTTTTACCTCTTAACTTATATTGCCTTTTATATAATATTAACTTACCATGAAAGAATTTGCAATAAATTAATTATTAAAAATCACTTAAATTTATCTGAATTTTCGGGTGCGTTTGGCTTTATTAAGGTCTTTTGTCCAAAACCTATCAAATCATATCTTTTTTCCTTGACTAATGCTTTTTTGACAAGCTCATAGTTTTCTTTCCTGTTATATTGCAGCAAAGCTCTTTGCATTTTTCTTTCCTCTATGTCCTTAGGGACATAAACAGCTTCGCCGTTTAAGGGATTGATTCCCGTGTAATACATACAGGTTGAAATTGTGCCCGGAGTCGGATAGAAATCCTGTACCTGCTCAGGAAAATACCCCATATCTCGAATATATTCTGCTAATTCTATCGCGTCCTTAAGCCTTGAACCGGGATGAGACGATATAAAATACGGTACTATATATTGCTCTTTGTCAAGCTTTTTGCTTTCTTCATAGAATTTTTGCACGAATTTATCATATATTTTAATTGACGGCTTACCCATTAGCCTTAACACCCTTTCGGAAACATGCTCAGGTGCTGTTCTTAATTGACCGCTTACATGATATTTGCAGAGCTCCTTTATAAAATCATCCTTACTATCATATAATGCATAATCATATCTTATTCCTGATCTGATAAAAACTTTTTTTACACCGTTTGTTTTCCTGATTTTTCTGAGCAAATTAACATAATCACTATGGTCAATTATAAGCTTATCACATTTTTCGGGTGACAGGCAGCTTTTGTCCTTGCATGCTCCAAACCTTTCCTGTTTTTTGCACGCTTTTATTCTAAAGTTTGCTGTAGGTCCTCCCACATCGTGGATATATCCCTTAAAATCTTTGTCCTGAGTCATCTTTTCAACTTCCTTCAGTATAGATTCATGACTTCTGGCTTGGATAATCCTGCCCTGATGAAAATTGAGAGCACAGAAATTACAGCCTCCAAAGCAGCCTCTGACACTTGTTATACTGAATTTTATCTCATTAAGGGCCGGAATTCCTCCGTCTTTTTTATAAATAGGATGATAATCCATCATATAATCCAAATCGTAAATATCATCCAACTCCTGTTCACTCAATGCTTCCATAGGCGGATTCTGCACTACATAAACACCTTCGTATTTTTCAACCAAGGTTTTGCCTGTTGCAGGATCTGTATTATTATATTGTAGTTTAAAGCTTTGTGCATATTTTTCCTTTGAAGTGTTAACCTCGTCATAGGACGGGAGAAAAAGAGGCTCAAAGGCACGACCTGCATCACGGGTTTTATACACAGTACCGTTTATA
>DAIUCB010000341.1:0-2088 GCA_036846385.1 Bacillota bacterium
TTCTGTTTTTTAAAGCACATTCAAATACAAATGGCTCTCTATATACATTTTGCATTGGTCCATATAAATATGGCGGTCTTAATATATATGCATTAGGAACCCTTGAAATCAAATACTCCTCTGCTTCAATTTTATCAGTTCCATATTTACCCCATATCCTATTTGGTCCAATAATTTGATTTTCCGAAAAAGGTTGTGTGTTCGTTTCAGGATAAACAGCCGATGAACTAATAAATATGTAATCTTTAAATTCCCCGGCTGCCTCTAATATATTTTTAATATCTGCTTGATTATATCCACATACATCTATTATTGCATCAAAAGAATACTGTTTCAGACAGTCATTTAAATTTTTTCTATCTGCACAAATTAAATTGACATTCTCTATTTGTTTTTTAGTCCCTCTATTTAAAACATAAACCTCATAATTATTTGATTGAAAATATTTTGCTACATATTTACTAACAAATACTGTTCCTCCGGTAACTAGTACACGTTTCATAAAATCCCCTTTTCCGATAATCCAAAACCTGAGCTATAATCCTTTTCCATGTATGTTTCTCTTTTATATCCATATGGTTCATCCATCCTTTCTTTAACTTAATTCTTCTAGATGCGAATAATCATTCACCGTATGAACATAATATTTTTGTCCCTTGCTATCATACTTTATTATGCTTATGCTACAATTTTCAAATGGTAATCCAATAAGTACTCTTCTTTCTTGACCTAATCCCAAAATACCACTGATCAACGATCTAATTGTGCCTCCATGTGCGACAACAACTGCATTTTTATACCCCTTACTTTTTATCTCTTCAATAATCTTCATAGCTCTTTTTCTTACATCTTCGCCACATTCACCATTAGGATAGTGTACATCCTCTTCATTTCTATTAAATTTCTCATAAAACTTGCTAAAATTTATTTCAATAAATTGTTCATCCTTTCCTTCCATGTCGCCAAAAGATATTTCTTGTAACTCTTCTCGTGTTTCAATCCCAACATTAGTGTATCTATTTATAACCTCAGCAGTTTTAACTGCTCTAATTAAGTGGCTGCAAAATATAATATCAATATCATATTTTTTTAACCTCTGACCTGTTAAATCTGCTTGCTTGCAGCCAAGCTCAGAAAGTTCCACATCTTCATTGCAGGTTCCACCTATTTGTTTTCCATGCCTAACTAAATATATATTCATAAACACCATTCTTTCAATTCTTTTATTATTTGGGTGTCGCAGGAGTATCGTTGTGACAGAGTTGTTGTCATCTATATATCTTTTGAATTATCCCCCAACTTATTCCTGTCAATCTCTTGTTTTTCTTATTAACAAGTTGAGAGATTTAAGTCTTCTTATATAAATTTTTTTATCGCATATGGTTTTTACAAATCATCTCTTTAGTAAATTATACTATCAAAAGTCAATCCCTTATTGCTTTTGTATTTTCTTCTGACAATCAACCAAAATAATACATGACACCCCGTCCCATTGTCATGCCATTGTCATGCACGTAATTTACCTTTATTTAGAATTTAATTTTTTGCCATTTTCATCATATAAATCTTCTATATTTAATTTATCATTAATATAAATTCTGCATGCAGTTTTTTTCCATTTAATTGCTTTTTCACCAAGCAACAAAAAACCATATGGAGATTCTCCGTAGCTTGAAGCATTCCTGAGGGCTAATGTTATCAATGCAAAACTTCTCGCATTGTCGATTTGATGGTTATCTGCTCCCTTGTCAAAATAGAAATCAATATTAGTTGTTTCATCTGTGAAATATACTTCATGACCTTTTAAGCTTTTCAATGAATAGAAATCCTGACTTCTAAACAATTCCTGAGCTCTGGAATCAGTATAATATATAGCGCCTTCGACTTTTGCCGGAAGTTTCTCGCTATAATATGATTTTTGATTCAAAAAAAACAGTATAAAGGCTAACAATACTACTACTAAAACAGTACCAAATACTATTTTCTTATTTTGTAACATTTTATGCCTCCTATAAAAATATTTTTTTATTTAAATTAATAATATAGAATATCTCAATTAATAGCCCTGTCACCTTGCAATACCGTAAA
>DAIUCB010000342.1:0-2058 GCA_036846385.1 Bacillota bacterium
TTATTTATCCGACAATTTAATTATGATTATAAAGGTGATTTTATGTATGGCAAATTAACACCGATACAAGCGATAAGAAAAAAGTGTCTGGAATGCAGCAACGGACAATATTCTGAAATCAGAGATTGTCTTATAGATACTTGCCCATTATATGAATTCAGGGTAGGAAGCAAGCATTCGCCGGCAGAGGAAACCACCGAAGAGCAAATAACTTTGGATTATATAATGAATGAGCTCAGAAGTATTGGCAAGTAAATCAACAATAATAGGAAATATGATGGTAAGCAATAAAAAATTTAAAATTTAATTGATAATACAATATAATTATGATAGTATAAAATTACGTTTAATCAATATTTTAAATAGAAAAAAGGAAATTCCGATTATGAAAATAGCTGTTATTGACGGCAAGGGCGGCGGCATAGGAAGTCAGGCAGTAGAAAGACTGAAGTCTTTGAAAAGCAATGATATTGAAATCATTGCTCTGGGAACGAACTCTCAGGCGACTTTAAATATGCTAAAAGCAGGTGCTGATGATGGTGCAACAGGAGAAAATGCAATTATATGGATGAGCGGTAAGGTGGATATTATAATAGGTCCATTGGCAATAATATCAGCTAACTCAATGATGGGTGAAATCAGTCCTAAAATGGCTGAGGCTGTAGCATCAAGCAATGCTAAAAAGCTTTTACTTCCCGTGAGCAAATGCAATATAGAAATTATCGGATTAGAAAGCTTACAGTTTAAAACAATTTTTAACGAACTTACTGAAGCAATTAAAAAAATAATAAATAACGGATAAAAAATAAACCATGAAGGTTATTTAGGTAATGCTAAACCTTATGGTTTTTTTATTTTGGGAGGAAATATGAAAAAATTTATATTATTTATATTCACATTGTTCACATTGGCTGCTGCGGCAGTGGGCTGTACAAGCAGAAATAATGATGTTGAGAAAACTGAGCAGATTTTGACTATGGCAATAGGTGATGAGCCTGAGCAGGGATTTGACCCTATTTACGGATGGGGAAGATACGGCAGCCCTCTGATTCAAAGTACATTGGTAGAAACAAATGCTAAAATGGAAATAGTAAACGATTTGTCATCAGAATATAAAATCAGTGATGACGGCAAAACATGGACCTTTAAAATCAGAAGTGATGCATATTTTACCGACGGTACAAGAGTTACGGCAAAGGATGTGGCATTTACATACAATAAAACAAAGGAAAGCAAATCAAGAGTTGATTTGACGGTTATGGATTCTGTTAAGGCTATCGATGAAAATACCGTAGAATTTAAATTATCCTATCCTCAGTCAGCCTTTATCTATAACGTTGCAAAAATAGGGATAGTTCCGGAGCATGCTTACGGCTCAGGATACGGAGATAAGCCGATAGGCAGCGGACCTTTCAAATTTGTTCAATGGGACAAAGGGCAGCAGCTGATACTGGAGGCAAATGAAAAATATTATGGTACCATCCCGAAAATAAAAAAAGTAGCCATTTTATTTATGTCTGAGGATGCTGCTATGGTAGCAGCCAAAGCAGGAAAGCTGGATGTTGCCATGACAGTACCCAGTATGGCAGATGTTAAAATAGACGGTATGAAGCTGTATAATGCAAAAACCGTGGACAACAGAGGAATAACACTTCCTGTGGTTCCTGATGAAGGAAAAACAACAAAGGAGGGTTATCCCATAGGAAACAGCGTTACCTGTGATGTAGCTGTCAGAAGAGCATTATCCTACGGTATCGACAGAAAGCAATTGGTCAGTGATGTTTTAAACGGATACGGAGTACCTGCTTATTCAGAATGCGATGATATGCCATGGTCTAATGATGCATCCAAGGTCGAATATGATATTGAAAAAAGCAAAAAGCTATTGGAAGCTGCAGGCTGGATAGATACAAACGGAGACGGTATCAGGGAAAAAGGAGATCTGAGTGCTGAGTTTACAATAATTTATTCGTCAGGTGATTCAATCCGACAGGGTCTGGCTTTATCTGCGGCAAAGCAAGCCAAGGAATTGGGGATTCATATCAATGTTGAAGGGTT
>DAIUCB010000343.1:0-2002 GCA_036846385.1 Bacillota bacterium
TCATCTGAAAGGTTCTTATGATGTCATTGAAAAATTCAAGTCTTGCGTAGAAAACAACAATCTACAGGATTTTGTGATCATCAAGGCAGCATTCTGTCTTGGTCAGTGCACTCAAGCAGTATCTGTTAAATTTAAAGATAAAATTTATTCTGTACTGCCTGAAACATCAGAAAAGTTTTTTGAAGAGGTAGTTAAGGAGAGTTTAGTACAGGAGGACTAACATGAAAATACTTGATTTCTTTCCTGCAAATTGCAAGAATTGTTATAAATGTGTCAGAAATTGCAGCGTCAAAGCAATTAAAATGATTGACGACAGGGCACAAATTGTTGAAGAAAAGTGTATAGCCTGCGGTAAATGTTTTTTGGTTTGTCCTCAAAATGCCAGAAATATACACAGCGACTTGGAAAATGTCTTAAATGCAGTAAAGCTTGGAAAAAAAATTGTAATTTCTGTAGCTCCTTCATATCTTGGAGTTTATGATGAACCCTATAAATTTATATCTGCATTAAAACATTTCGGAGCATCCTTTGTTGAAGAAACAGCTATAGGCGCTCAGCAGGTCACTGAGCTGTATAAGGATCATTTTAAAAATACAAATATAAATAATGCGATAACTACCTGCTGTCCGACTGCAAATATGATGATACAAACCTATTATCCAAATCTGATTAAATATATGATTCCCGTTGATTCCCCCATGATTGCCCACTGCAAAATGATCAGAAAGAGGCATGGGGAGGATGCCTATATAGTATTTGTCGGACCTTGTATTTCAAAGAAATGTGAAGCATTCGGTTATCAACAGTCCGGAATTATAAATGCTGTCATTTCCTTTGAAGAATTAGATAAATGGATGGAGACAAATAATATTGATATTTCCGAATTTGACGAGCAGCATCCTGATTTGGAGGGTAATTACGTCGGTAAAAAATATCCCTTGGATAAGGGAATACTGTCAAGCTTAAATGATGATCTGCTAAATGCAAACTTCACGCCGCTGGCAGTTTCGGGTACGGACAACTTAAAAGAGGTTTTTGAAGCATTAACCAACGGAGAATTGAATAATGTATGTGTTGAGGTAAACAGCTGTGAAGGTGGCTGTTTAGGAGGACCAGCCGTTCCGAGAAACAGCAAAAATGTTTATGTCAGAAAATCTAATGCAAAAATAAAGATTATACCTACAGAAAATCTGGAATATGATAATTACAGCAAAGAAGAAAAAAAACTTGATTATTCAAGGCATTTTAGAAATAAAAAGTATGTTTACCCCACATATACCGAGGACGATATCAAGCAAATATTAGAAAAAATAGGTAAGCATTCAAAGGCTGATGAATTAAATTGCGGAGCCTGCGGCTATGACACCTGCAGAGAAAAAGCTATATCTGTAATTGAAGGATTATCCTATACAGATATGTGTATTCCGTATATGAGAAGCAAGGCAGAGAAATTATCAAATATCATTTTTGAATATTCTCCAAATATTTTAATTATAACAGATATACATTTAAATATACTTGACCTTAATCCGGTGGGTGAAGATATATTTAAGGCAAAAATAACAAATATCAGAGGACATCATCTTTCAAGCATTTTATCAACAGAAGATTATGAAGAGGTGCTTGCTACTGAACAAAATATAATAGGCAAAAAAATATATCTTGAAAAGTATGGGTTGACATCCTACGAAAGTATCATTTATCTGCCAAAAAATAAAATAATTTTTGGTATTTTAAACGATATAACAGATGAAGAATTAAAGAAAAACCAGCTTATTAATTTAAAGCTTAACACCATAGAAACAGCAGACAAGGTAATAGAAAAGCAAATGAGAGTAGCTCAGGAAATAGCAGGTCTGCTTGGAGAAACTACAGCAGAAACAAAAGCCGCACTTCTTAAGCTTAAAAAAGTAGTGTTTGAGGAAAATGGAAAATAGAATGAATAATTTTATTGATATAAATTATAAAAGTATAAATAAATTCGGCGAAGAGCTGTGCGGCG
>DAIUCB010000344.1:0-1903 GCA_036846385.1 Bacillota bacterium
ATATTACATGTCAAGGATGGGATATTTAAAAAGTCTCAAATGGATTCCCGAAAGCTATTACAAAGATGATGAGGGTTTTTACAGCTATGAAAACTTCAAAAAATTGTACGGCTTTGAACCAAATTACGATAAATACTTACCTGGTGAAGAACCGAAATATGCATATGCTTCATTGGATGCTGACTCACCGATAGACATAAACGGTTATGATACCTTATTCAAAATTAACTTTTATAGCAATACCAATACTAAAGAACAGCATATCAAGGATTTTAATATAGATAATAAAAAATATATAATCACACAAAGCAGTAAGGATAACGGAGAGCTAGTATTGTCAATCATGGATGAAAACAAGAAAACAGTCATGGAAATTTCCATGACAGAATTGTTCGATAAAATTTCTGAAAAAGCAACAAATTCTAAATTCGTTATGTCACCGGAAGAACTTACTGTTAAATCAAAAAATGATACACTGAATATAAAAATCATAATTGAAAACATCAGTATAGAAAAGCCGAGCTCAAATAAAATATGGGTAAACGGAAGTGCAAATGTATTTGTGGCTGCTCCGTAACATTTAAGGCAAAAATCTTAATTACTCTGATTATAAAATTTAAATAATAGCACTGCTAATAAAAATAATCAGAGTAATTGAGCCCATTATTATAAGATAATTTTTTATAGATAATATAAAGGTTTTTTCCTTGCATTGTAGCCTGTAAAATTGATTGATATTCCTTTGAACAAAATATAATGTCAGAACCGATATTAAACATAAGGGTGATAAATATTTTAAAGCAACCATTAATATAACAGAAGCATATGATAAATAATACAATCCTGCATATAAATAAAGGGATTTATGCCCTATATAGTATGGTAATGTATACCTTTTAACCATAATATCCTTTTCTAAATCACAAATATTATTTGCAAGCATAATATTTGCGGTAGTACAAAAAGGAGCTATTGAAAATAATACAAGCATTAATATGGGCATAATTCTCAAATTAATATTTATTGATTGAAGGTCAACATTCAAAGTGATAAATGTTCCCTTTGGCATATTTATATATAATATAATAAACGGTATCAGTAAACCATAAAACAATCCTGAAAAAACCTCTCCTAATGGCTGTCTTGAAATCGGCAGGGGTCCAAATGTATAAAATACCCCGCATAGAAAGCACAAAGCACCGGTAAGCAGTACAACCAAATCAGTCAGATATGCTAAATATAAGCCCAATAGAGCACTGATTAAAAACATCACATATATAATAAATAATGCCGTGCTTCTTTTAAACTGCAATCTTTCATTATTTGTTTTGGTATCAATATAATTATTAATTGCCGTCGTAGTTAAGTCAAAAATGATCATAGCCGCAAAGAATATAAAAGTTAATTCCCAATTAATTGATTCTTTCATATATGTTAGCAAGGCAACTGAATATAAAAATGCAAATATACTTGTAATTTTAGTCTTAGCTTCTACATAGCCGATAAAATTTTTAAAATATTGTATCATTGATTGTCTACCATCCTTAATTTATGTGAAATTACTACCTTTATTTTAACATATTAAATACTGTTATGGCAAATAGTGATTTTTTGGAGAATTTACTATGATTCAAACAAATGTCTTAACTACAAATTGCAATTTAATTAATTACTTCTAATAATTCATTTAACGATTTAATCTCAAGAAAATTTTTGTTATTAACATTAGTATTATGTTGACGGTTAATAAAAACTGGTGTGAAACCAAAATTTTCAGCACCTAAAACATCCGCTTCATAATTATCCCCAATGAAGAAAACTTGTCTCATTTCGATGCCAGTATCATACTTTTGTGAATGTCAATTAATTTTTTTCAGTTTTTGACAAATAATTTTTTACAGGT
>DAIUCB010000345.1:0-1894 GCA_036846385.1 Bacillota bacterium
TAAGAAGAAAGGAAAGATAAAATGAAAAAGTTTTTAGAAAAAATCTTCGGTTCATACAGCTTAAAGGAAGTAAAGAGAATAGAGCCGACAGTAGACAGTATTATGGCTATGGAAACAGAAATGCAGAAGTTATCTGACAATGAGCTTAAAGCAAAAACTATTGAATTTAAAGAGAGACTTGCCAAGGGAGAAACGAAGGAAGATATTTTACCTGAGGCATTTGCAGTAGTCAGAGAGGCTGCATGGAGAGTTCTCGGACAAAAGCATTACAGAGTACAGTTAATAGGCGGTGTTGTTCTTCATCAAGGACGTATTGCCGAAATGAGAACAGGCGAAGGAAAAACATTGGTTTCAACGTTGCCTGTATATTTAAATGCACTTGACGGCAAAGGAGTTCATGTCGTAACTGTAAATGATTATCTTGCAAGGCGTGACTGTGAATGGATGGGGAAGATTCACAGCTTTTTAGGCTTAACGGTAGGCTGTGTAGTTCACGGCATTTCAACAGAGGAAAGACGTCAAAGCTATAATTGCGATATAACCTACGGTACAAATAATGAATTCGGATTTGATTATCTCAGAGACAATATGGTTATACGCAAGGAGGAAATGGTACAAAGAGATTTAAGCTTCTGTATAATAGATGAGGTTGACAGTATATTGATAGACGAAGCCAGAACACCTTTGATTATATCGGGAGAGGGAGAAAAAACCACATTGCTGTATAGTCAGGCAGACAGCTTTGTTCGAACCTTGACAGGCAAAATTCAGGACCCTGATGAAAAAAAATCAAAGATGGATTTTATTATGGGTGATGTTGAGGAAGATGAAACCGTAGATTTTATTGTAGACGAAAAGGGTAAAAATGTAACACTCACTGCCAGAGGAATAACCAAGGCAGAGAGATACTTTAATATAAATAATCTTGCAGACCAGGAAAATATGGAAATTTCTCATCATATTAATCAAGCCTTAAAGGCTCATAATACGATGAAAAATGATATAGATTACATCGTAAAGGACGGAGAAGTACTGATAGTTGATGAATTCACAGGCAGATTAATGTATGGCAGAAGATATTCAAACGGACTGCATCAGGCAATAGAGGCGAAGGAAAAGCTTGAGGTAAGGAAGGAATCAAAAACTCTTGCAACGATAACCTTCCAAAATTACTTCAGAATGTACAAAAAGCTTTCAGGTATGACAGGTACCGCAAAAACAGAGGAAGATGAGTTCAGAGAAATATATGGCGTTGATGTTATAGAAATTCCTACAAACAAGGAAGTTATAAGAAAAGACCTGCAGGATGTTGTATATAAGTCAGAGCTCGAAAAGTTTAAGGCTGTAATAAATGAAATTGCTGAAAGACATAAAACAGGGCAGCCAATATTAGTCGGTACTATATCAATAGAAAAATCTGAGCTGATAAGCAAAATTTTGAAAAAGCAGGGTATCAAGCATGAGGTTTTAAATGCTAAGCAGCATGAAAAGGAAGCAGAAATAGTTGCTCAGGCAGGACGGTTAGGTTCGGTAACTATCGCTACCAATATGGCGGGCAGAGGTACCGATATAGTGCTAGGAGGAAATCCTGAATTTATAGCAAAGCATAAAATGAAAACTAAAGGTTATTCTGATGAACAAATTGCACAGGCAGACGGCTTCAATGAAACAGAAGATCCTGAAATCCTGGAGGCAAGGCAGAAATATAAGGAATACCTTGAAACAGCCAAGGCTGAATTAAGAGATGAACAGCTTAAGGTTTTAGAAGCAGGCGGACTGCATATTATAGGTACAGAACGTCATGAGTCTAGAAGAATAGACAATCAGCTCAGAGGACGTGCAGGCCGTCAGGGAGACCCGGGTTCAACGAGATTCTATATATCTCTTGAGGATG
>DAIUCB010000346.1:0-1858 GCA_036846385.1 Bacillota bacterium
TTTTGATATTAGTTCAATTGACGTATAAACATATTATCATTTTCCAAAAGCTCTTCTATAGTATCATATCCAAGTCTTTTCAACAGCTCAATAACATATGGGTTATCAACGGGAGTATTGTATGCAGCTTGCTTGCCATAATTGTTTACGAATTCCGTTCCCTGTTCCTTATCTATCAGGATTTTAGGCCCTCCCACACAGCCTCCGATGCAGCCCATTCCTTCTAAAAAATTGGCAGTTACCTTTCCTTCCTTTATTTCATTCAATAGCTCCTTGCATTGAGAAACACCGTTGGCTTGTCTGGATTTTAAAGGAATGGTTCTGTTAGGCCGCAAATAATTTAATGTGCTTTGAATCGCCTCGCTTACCCCTCCGGTTCTTGCATATATTCTGCCGGCAGTCGAAGAATGATCTCGTAAATCCTCTTCTAAATTTTTCGGTTCTATATCGGCAGCCTTAAACATATCAGCTACTTCCTGGAAGGTTAAGACAAAATCAGTTGAATCTGCAACATCCTTTTCTCTTGATTCGGCTTTCTTAGCTACACATGGTCCAATAAAAACAGTCTTAGCGCCCGGATGAAGCTTCTTAATTGAACGTCCGCATGCTACCATAGGTGAAACTGAAGGAGGAACGTGCGGAATTAATTCATTATATATCTTTTTGATCATTCCTATCCACATAGGGCAACAGCAGCTGGTTAAAAGATAGTCCTCATCTGTTTTGATCGAATTATCAAATTCCAGAGCTTCCTTCAATGTGAGAATATCCGCAAAAAGAGCTACCTCTATCATTCCCGCAAAGCCAAGCTCCTTAAATGCACTTCTAAGCTTGCCCGGTGTTACATCCTCACTGAATTGACTTATAAATGCAGGTGCTATCATTGTATATACAGGTGTATCAGTATTGTTTAATAGATCGAATACAGGCAGTAAATCCTTTCTGTCCACAAGCTTTTGCTTTGCACAATCAGAAATGCATTTTGCACAGCCTATGCATTTATCATCGGATACAGTCATATTTCCGTCTGCATCTCTTGTTATTGCTCCGAAGTCACATGCTTCATCACATCTTTTTCTGTCCTCCTCTGAGCAGTCACATTCTCCGATACGAATAACTGTCGGATGTTTGTCAGGATTCAAAAGACAATCAAGATGATGCGGATCAAATTGAGTTAATTTTTTTAGCTCTTCATCAACCTTTTTATTTATAGCTGCATTTATCAAATGATCATAAAGTGAATTAAATGATTCCATAATCTCTCCTAAGTAAATAAATATAGTGTAATTATCATGATGCGCTTGACGATTTCTTGAAAAACATACTTTATTGAATTCCTTCAACAGATGAATCAGTACCCTGAGAAATATCAATAATTTCCGAGGTAGAATAGATTTCTCCTCCCGGAAATTCAACAATTTCATCGTCCTCCAAGCCCTCGCCTTTTTGCATTTCACTTACATCAGTATCAGTTTTATCCTTTTCAATTCTTTTTTCAGAAAAAAACACACCATTTTTATCCACAACTCTATAGTGTGTAAAAGGAGTAAGCATTCCCTGCTTTAAATTATATTTCTCAATTTGACGTTGCTCTATCAAGACATTTCCGTTTTTTGTTTCTAAGTATAATTCTTCCATAATATCCTCCATATTTAAAATAAATTTATAGAAAATTACAAATTATTCTAATAATAAAATACGTAATTAAGAAATATTAATACTGGTATATATAAGTATGTTTCCTATAATATACTACATTTACAGAATAATTTCTATATTTTTTTATTTTATTGTATTTTTTATATTAACCTACATATCTGAGTTATTGATTTTTTACTATAAAATTTTTAGTAATTTT
>DAIUCB010000347.1:0-1757 GCA_036846385.1 Bacillota bacterium
CAGAATACAGACAGCAAATAAAGACCTTTCGTTTGAAGTATGTATTTCTTGCAGCAAAAATAATCAAAACCGCAAGATATGTAATCATGAAGTTGTCGGAAAACTATCCGTACAAGGGAGTGTATGAAAAATGTCTGGTATAATAAGAATATCATCAATAAAATTGAGTGTTGCTCTGTGGATAACTTGCAGGGTTTAATAAGTATCTTTACTCCAAAGATGAAATCAATGATTTATCAAAAATGATTGAAAGGTGGTTGTAAATAATGTTACAATGTGTGAGAAGCAGTCTAAATTCTTCGTGAAATAGTGATTTTTGAAGCTAATAAAAAACACACGTGGAATTTAGGTAATAAAAAGTTATCGACATATAATAGACTATATGTTATTATAATATTGCTTACAGCTTGAATCTATTTCATAGTTTCTGAGCTGTAGCAAATTAAAATTTATAAATCAGAGTAGATAAGGCGCGTTAAGTGTTAAGAGATGGGAGGTCGCTCTTAAACGAAGGACTCATGTTCGCGGTGTCTTGTCGCTTCCGCTGTATTAGAGATTATAAGCTATTTAAAAATAGTCAATAAACTCTCCTATATTGTGCGGAGGTGTTACTTTGCTCAAAAATTAGGAGGTTTTTTTATGAGTGGTAATACTTTAGGTGCAAAAAAATTTACGGCTTTAACAGTTGTCAGAGCAGGACTGTTTATAGCCATGAGTCTGGTGCTCAAGGTTATTTTTGAAATTTATATTCCATTGGCAGGCATGCCTGCTTTGCGTATAAATTTCGCTTCTGTTCCGATTATGCTATCAGGTATTATTCTTGGTCCCGTTATGGGGATTTGCACAGGTGCTGCGGCAGATATAATTAACTTTATTGTAAAGCCTGGCGGACCGTTTTTTCCGGGATTTACGCTGGTCAGTGCATTAAGCGGTATGATACCGGGAATTATCTTTAAATACATGAAGAAGGAGCTTAACTATAACCTGCTGAATACTGTATTTATTTCTCTTTTATCGGTAGCCTTTGTAGGCGTATTTTTATCGAAGGGATTGTTGTTATTTGAAGGCAATACTTTTATTTATAACGGTAAGCCCTTAAGCTTTTTATATATCGTAGGCTTCATCGTATTAATTGCAGCTTATTTGCTTATTCCTATTAAATTAACGGTATCAGGCAGCCAAAACCTGCAGATGAATAAAATAGTATTTACTGTCAGCGTTACTCAGCTTATTACTTCAATATTGCTGAATACCTATTTTTTATCCATTATGTACGGTAAAGGATTTTTAATATTCCTTCCTGCAAGAATTTTAACTAATTTTTTTATGATACCTTTATATTCAATTATTATTGCAGCTATTTTAAAATCATTGGAAAAACGGTTTTTAAAACCCTGATAACTATAGTCTGCACAAAGGGCTGCCTGATCTTTCAGACAGCCCTTTAATTTATTGATATCTTAATAAGTAAATTATATTTATTTGAATTTATTGTTTAAATACTCAATAAAGTATTTAGCCTTCAGCTCTTCACCTGTTACCTTAACTATCAATTCATTAGGAGTATAAACATTTCCGTACTGATGTATATTTTCATAGTTCCATTTATTAAGGCTGTCAAAGGAGCCATTTGCAATTTGATTATATAAATCAGGTATATCCAGCAGCATTTTATTTCTGAATTGTCCGCCGTATATGTTACTCAATGTATAGCTTTGAAAATATCCTACATGTCCTGATGCCCAATGAACATCCTG
>DAIUCB010000348.1:0-1730 GCA_036846385.1 Bacillota bacterium
AGTACCTCGTCAGAAACCTCTTTAAGAGGAGAGCTAAGTACCTATTCGGAAAAAACGATAGAACTGTATTATGAATATGTAAATAAGCTGCTTGAGCAGGGGAAAAATCAGGCAATGATGATTATGGAAAATACCGCAGAAGCATATGGATATAAATCATTAGATGAGGCGGAAAATAAATTAAGCAATCTGTAATTACAATAAAATCAGAGAAAAAGCTATTGATAAATCTAACGGACAACCGTTGGATTTTTTTGTTTAATTAATCAATATTTAATAGTTTTGTAATAAAACATTTATATTATACCGATAAAAATATGATATAATAGCAAAAAAAGCTGTAAAATGGAGAATAAAGATGAATAAAAAGAGAAATAATTTTAACCGCTGTAAATTTAAGATAATAATATCATTAGTAATGATTTTATTATCCACACTGTATATTACGCCTGAGGTTTTTGGCGACAGCACTATAAAACTTGTAATAGACGGAAAAGAAATAATTGATTCTGCCAAGCCCTTTATAGAAAATAGCAGAACTCTTGTGCCTGTACGTATAATATCCGAAGAATTAGGTGCAAATGTAGTCTGGAATAACGAAGACAGGACTGTAGAAATAACAAAAGGCAATCGTTCAGTATTACTTAGAATTGACAGTAATTTAATTAAATATGATATCAATGATGACATAACATATAACCTGAGCGATGCAGCACCAAAAATCGTAAAGGATCGTACCTTTGTACCTCTTCGATTAATAAGCAATGCTTTGGGAGCAGGTATAGCCTGGGATAATACAACAAGAACGGTATCCATCGATTCAACACAATCTTCAGGTATCGTTCCGTTTTTCGATATGAAAATAACATCAATTGAATCAGGACAGGCAATAACAGGCACAACAATACTGCAAAGCAAGCTGCCTGATACATTACCGAAGAGCGCTGCAGAAATAAGGTACATGCTTATAGATCCGACTACCGCAAAGGGCTTTATAATAGGCAGAGGGAAGAATTTATCAGCTCAGTACAGCTGGCTGCCTGCCGTAACTGACAAAGGAGAAAAAATTCTTGTAGCAGCACTTTACGACAGCAACGGTAAATTTCTTGCCGGTGATGCTATTCCTATACAGGTGGATGTAATTCCACAGGTAAGCTTGACAGGGATACAGGAAAATCAGCAAATAACTGCTGATAAGGTTCCGATGGGAGCATATTTGAACTTTTCGGCAGCTTATGTAAAATATGAGCTGATAAATTTAGATAACGGAGCTGTATATTTATCTCCTGAATTGGATCCGTGCGGTACCTTTAACATGATTCCCGTTATGGAGGACAACGGAAATATGTCTGTCAGAGTTATCGCTTATGACAGCAATAAACAGCCATATTCGAGCCAAGCTGTAAATATATTTGTCGCTGTAGAAAGGAAGCTGTCTCTCGGCGGAGTAGCCTCAGGTAAAGCTATAAATGGACCTGTTACACTTTCAACCTCAAGGAATTTTGATGTTACAGAAACCGAATATGTGATGTCAGATTTACTGACAGGAGCAGAGCAGGTATTGTTTAAAACCGGATACGGCAATTATACTTGGTTTCCCGGACCCGATATGAAGGGAAATAAGGAAATTTTCGTCAGAGTAAAGGACAAAGCAGGCAACAATTATGAAAGCAGCAGGATACCGGTTACAGTGACAGGTACGCCAAAGCTTTTACTTCAGGGAATCGGTC
>DAIUCB010000349.1:0-1728 GCA_036846385.1 Bacillota bacterium
TGTGCTTGAAATCATATATTTTTGATTCAATACATCATTTTTCAAGCCTTTATCCTTTTCATTTTTCTCATCCTCAATTATTGAATCAATTACACTGCTTCTGCTGGGTACATTGTTTGATTCACTGCCATATATAAAGCTGAAGCTGTTTATATTATTTTTTATGCTGAACCATAAGCTCTTCAAGCCCAATACGCTGCGTATTTTATCCTTCGTATATGTTATTTTACCTTTGTCTGTCAGAAATATGCACTCCAAAACCCTATTATTTTCAGAAACACGAGTAATCTCAATACCGAGAAGCTCACTTACATTGTTGCCGTACAGATTAAGTCTGTCTATTATGTAATCCTTTGAATATTTCTCCTCCCATTGCGTTATCGGAGATATATTTGAATATTCATCCTGTACCCCAATTAAATAAGGTCTTGCTTCGCTCCATACATTTTCTGAATTTTCAGTGCTTCCTCCGCTTGTAGAATGGAAAAATGCCTCAATCAGCTTATTATCATAATATATTTTTTGTCCCCTTGTTTCATCTACAGCCTTATTGGTTGAAGGATATTCACTTTTAAAGCCTCCATAAACCTGATCGACATTATTGTCCTCTAAATCATATCCATAATATGCATTTGGCTTTAAACGAGATAACGCGTAGGTTCTGGCTGTCAGTGTTTGTGCCTTTAATGCTTCTATCGGCCATGAGGCTGAGCTCTCGCATGGTACAACACCGTATAAATAGCTTTCTACATCAACTCTGTTTATGGAAATAAGTGTTGAATCATTAATGATGTTAAATGATATCATTCCTCTGTAGGGACGGTCATCTATTTTAATGATATTACATTGCAAAGAGCTGTTGTAGGATGAAAAACAGACATTATTATTGTTGCTGTACATAAAAATTATTTCATTGCTTGAATTATATATAACAACATTTTTTTTGTTGCTTCCGATAATTTCACCATCCAGCCCATTTTGATTTAGCTTGCTGAATATGTTGGCGGCGCTTCCTTCATTTAAAAAGCTTCCTATATATATTTCATAGTTTTTACCATTATAATATGGATAAAAGCCTTTTCCGGCTCTCTTAACAATTTCGTTGATTTCGTTATTAACCTCTTCATATGTACCGTATTTTTTATCCTTAATTCTTACATGATATGGACCAATCACTGCATTATTTGAATCGGTCAAAAAATTGTAGTTTTTATCGAAATAAGAATCCATAAGAACGCTTATTTCATTTTCTGTCTTGAATAGCTCAATAGGGGTGTTACTGCTGTTATCGTATAGTGTAATACTTTCATAGCCGCTTAGCTCAGCCTGTTCATTATGCTGTCTTGGTGCTCTGACTCTGACTCTGACGAAATCCTCATTTTCCGCTCCATAGCAATAGCTCGTTGAAATCAATAAAATTAATATTGTTACAATTAATTTACTTATATTTTTCTTCATGTATTCACCTTCTATTATCCTTCGAAATTTATGCTGATTTGATCTGATTCCTTTTTTATTTTATTTACATGCTTATAACCTAATTCCGTAACTACTCTTCCTCTGGGAGTTGTGCTTAAGAAGCCTATCTGCATGAGATACGGCTCATAGACATCCTCAATTGTTCCTTTTTCTTCTCCTATTGATGCTGCAAGAGTATCGAGACCTACAGGTCCTCCCTTTTAATATTCTATTATCGTATTCAGTATTCGTCTATCCAGCTTGTCTAAT
>DAIUCB010000350.1:0-1712 GCA_036846385.1 Bacillota bacterium
AGGAATATAACAAAAAATATAATGAATACAATTTATTAAAGGAAAAAACAGAGCAGCTGTATCAAAAATTAGATGAGCTTTAGATATATAAACAAGAAAGGATAAATTTTATGACTAGCTTTATTATTAAAAAATTTATAAAAAATTACGAGAATGTAAAGGATCCCAATGTCAGAGAAGGCTATGGCAAGGTGGGAAGTATAGTCGGTATAATAGTAAATGCTATCCTCAGTGTGAGTAAAATACTAATCGGATTAATATTTAACAGTATTTCAATAACTGCAGACGGTGTAAACAATTTATCAGACACAAGCTCATCGATAATAACCTATGCAGGCTTTAAATTCGGAGGCAAGCCTGCCGACAAGGACCACCCCTTCGGACATGCACGGCTTGAGTATATATCCGGACTTGCAGTCGGCATTGCTATACTGGTTTTAGGTATCGAGCTTATTAAAACCTCAGCAGAAAAAATTTTGAATCCTGAACCGTTGGAATTTAATATAATTATGATATTTGTACTTGTGTTTTCAATATTGGTAAAGCTTTGGCTCAGTTATTTTAATTGGAAGCTGGCACAGAAAATATCCTCGTCCACTCTCAGAGCTACATCAGCAGACAGTAGGAATGATGTTATTACAACATCTGCAATATTGATTGCTATTTTAATATCAAAAGCTTCAGGTCTTCAAATAGATGGGTATATGGGATGTGTAGTTGCACTGTTTATAATATATTCCGGTATAAATATATTAAGGGATATAATGAATCCGCTTTTGGGAGAATTACCTGATGAAGAGTTTGTAACCTCTATCGAAAATAAAATAATGAAATATAAAGGTGTTTTAAATATACATGACCTGGTGGTACACAATTACGGACCAAGTAAATATTTTGCAACAGTCCATGTTGAGGTAGATGCCAAGGAAGATATTTTAAAATCTCATGATATGATAGATAATATTGAAAGAGATTTTGCAAGAGAATTAGGTATAAATCTGGTTATCCATCTCGACCCTGTAGTGACAGATGATAACGAAATAAATAATTTAAGAAGTATGACCGATAAAATAATTTCTACAATTGACGAAAAGCTTTCAATGCATGATTTTAGGGTAGTAAAAGGAGCAACACATACGAATCTTATATTTGATGTGGTTGTACCGGTTGATTATAATGTTAATACAAAGGAGCTGATACATAAAATAGAGAAGCTGATTAAATCAGAAAATGAAACATATTTTTCGGTAGTTACAATAGATAAAAATTATATGTCTACCTGTATGAGAAAGCCATATATGAAATAAGTTATTTAAATCAAAAGTATAAAAAAACAATGCCTGTTCAAAAAAGAACGGCATTGTTTTTTATAAAACTAACGTTTATTACTGCAGCACAAAACGTTTCTTATTTTGTGAGCAACCATATTTTTTATTGCCTCCCTGCCGGGTCCCAAATATTTGCGAGGATCAAATTCTGAAGGGCTTTCTGCAAGGATTTGTCTTATACAAGCTGTCATTGCAAGTCTTAGGTCAGTATCGATGTTAATTTTACATACAGCCATCTGAGCGGCTTTTTTCAGCATTTCTTCTGGGACGCCGGCTGCACCGGGGATTTTTCCACCGAATTTATTGCATAAATCTACAAACTCTTTGGGAACTGAAGATGAACCATGCAAAACGAGAGGAAAATCAGGCAATAATTTGCTTATT
>DAIUCB010000351.1:0-1640 GCA_036846385.1 Bacillota bacterium
CGAAGGTTTTATTTCCTTTTTCTATATAAAAATTAGTCGGAGTAATATCTATCGGAGACTTATAGGATCCCTTGCCTGCATTGCCTGTAGTTTCTACTCCATCCTTTTTTGATGTTTTCAAATTATGCAAATATGTTTTCAACACGCCTTTTTCAACTACCCTTTTATATTTGCATGCTACACCCTCACCGTCAAAGGATCTGGAGGAAAGTCCACCCTCCATAAATGGGTCATCTACAAGAGTAAATTTGTCACTTCCTATTTTTTCTCCTATTTTTCCCTTTAACAAAGAAAGGTCTTTTTGAACATTTTCAGCTGAAAATATTCCGGTAAATGCTTCCAGCAAATCTGCCGCAGCATTATTTCTTATAATTATCTGATAATCTCCTGATTTTACAGATGCTGCTCCCAGCTGAGAAAGTGCTTCATTTACTGCCTCCTTAGCAATTTCCTTTGCATTAAGCTTATAAAAATCATTGCCTGCTCTGTATGCAAATCCGGTTTTAACATCATCTCCATCCTTAGCAACAACTACCGCATAGGTATATGTTACATTGCTTTTATTATGGAGATACAGTCCTTTAGTATTAGACATGATTGTCTCGCCGTATCCGTCTCCGTATATACAGGATTCAACAGAAGCTATTCTTTTGTCAAGCTTGAAACACTCTTCTTCCAGCTCCTTTACAAAATGAATCTTCTCAGTTTCCTGAACATCTTCAAGAGCCGGATTGTATGTTTGAACCTCTCTGTATTCATCGGAGCCTTCGAAAATATATTCCTCATCGTCAGAATCTATTATCTGCGCATTTTCTATTGCCCCTCTGACCAATAATTCAATCGACGTTTCATCTACCTTTTCAGTGTAGGAATAACCCATTTTCCCGTTATATACTCCTCTAAAGGATAAGCCCTCAGACTCCGACAGGCTGTAACCGTCAAGCTCCTTTTCAAAAACCTTCAAATTCAGGCTGCTGCCTCCTCCGTAGTAAGTCTCCATATCCTTCATCCCTTGTTTTTTACCCTCTGCAAATAGCTTATCTATCATTGGTCTCAAATTCATTATACTTCACCTTCCCTTCCGCCTACTGTAATTTCGGACACACGTATCATAGGCTGACCTACATTGGTTGGTATGCTGCCGCTTACAGAGCCACACACGCCCTGACCAAATGACAAGTTATTTCCAACCATATCAATCTTATTCAAAACATCAATTCCTTTACCTATGAGAGTTGCTCCCCTTACAGGCTCCTTGATTTTTCCGTTCTCAACTATATAGCCCTCCATTACGGAGAAATTGAATTCTCCTGTACTTGGGTTAACAGAGCCGCCCCCCATATATTTAGCATACAAGCCTTTTTCTGTATTTGCTATGATTTCCTCAGGAGTAGATTTGCCGTTATCTATATAGGTATTTGTCATACGGGAGGTTGGAGGGTATTTATAGGACTGCCTCCTTGAGGAGCCGGTTATATCCATCTTCATTCTCCTTGCATTAAGCTTATCAATCATATAGCCCTTTAATATACCCTTCTCTATCAGTATATTTTTACGTGATTCTGTTCCTTCATCATCTATATTGATAGAGCCCCACTCATGTGGTATAGTACCATCATCTATTGCAGTCACAAGGGGTG
>DAIUCB010000352.1:0-1603 GCA_036846385.1 Bacillota bacterium
TATACCAATTGGGCAAATCAACCAATGCATCCATTCCCGTTATGAAATAAAGCTCTGCATTTTCATAATTCCTTGTCAGAGTAGTTATAGTATTTATCGTATAGCTCATTTCTGCTTTTTTAATTTCGATATCAGACACTATAAATCTGTCATTAGATAGTGTTGCCAAATTGGTCATAAAAAATCTGTCCTGAGAGCTTGCCTGAGGTCCTTTTTTATGAGGCGGCCGACCTGCAGGTATAAAAACAATCCGTTCCATATCATACTTATCAAGTACTTCATTTGCAATCACCAGATGTCCGTAATGTATCGGGTCAAAGGTACCGCCCATTATTCCAATCTTTTTATTTGTCATTATTGCCTCCGCCACGTATCTTAATATTGCTTATTATCCTTGCAGCAATCATATATATCAATGAAATTATTGTAGCTGATATTGTTTCTGACATATTTTCTTTTATAGTCATATAATTATAAATAATCAGCCTGCTAACTAGGCAGCCAAATAATCCATTGTAAATAATAGGATAATATTTCTTAATCCGGTTATTTTTAATTAAATTAATTCGCCTTATTAAAGCATCCTTACCGTAAATATACCCGTTAATCCAGCCTGTATATGATATATAGATTATCAACAGACCAAGGGCTGTTATGGGAATCAATGTGAATATAATTTTTTTATCAAAGCATATTATTAAAGCCATTAATATAAATAAAGGCGTCAGTACCACCTGAGTGAAGGAATCTCCCATCCCCGCCGCAATACCCATCATACCTTTTTTTATATAGCTGATATTTACGATTTCACTGCCAAGTGATTTTTGCTCTTCCAAATATATTATATATCCATGTATCGGTGTGCCTACATTTGGCTCGGTATTAAAAAATTCCGTGTATCGATTAATACCCGAAAAAATTTCAACATCATTCCTATAAAGCTTTTTTATTACATTTTTCATACTATGCGCAAATGCCATACCCTGTAATCTTTCGTAATTATAACAGGAATGTGAAAAATTCATCCATATAAACCATGAATAAAGTAAATCTTTTTCCCTTAAAACTTTTTTATCATTATTTATTATTAAATTCTTATCCTTATTTAATGAAATATCCTTTATGATAACATAGATTATTATTAATAATAAAAATAAAATTATTATAGAATTAATATTGAATACAAATGTAATAATTACTGCTGCCAAAAAAATTATTATATTTTTATACCCCTCTAATTTCAGCAATCTATTAAAAATTGAGATATTTAACAAAAAAATCCCCATAATGAACAAAATCGACCTGATATCTTTTATATATATAAATAAGCCTTTGATTAAAAACAAAATAATAATTGATAAAGCAGTAACAGCAGAACTCATAATAAATAATAAGAGCTGAGGAAGAAAGCCGTTATAAATCGAAATATTCGGTTTTAAGCCTATTTTATATTTATTATCATATATATTTACAAATAAGGTATTTATATTTAATCTGTATTTCCACAGTAAAATACCTATGTAACCAAAGGGATATGCAATTGCAGCAGCTTCAACCGGTGTAAGCTTATATAAGATAGCGGCTGCAGAAGCAATTATTGCGG
>DAIUCB010000353.1:0-1541 GCA_036846385.1 Bacillota bacterium
CAACATTGAGCTTTGCTGTATTTACATCTTCCTCCTGAGCACCGGACAATGCTTTTTGATATTGCGAATATGCAGCATCTGTTTGATTCTTTGCGGCATCAACCTGAAGCTGTAAATCTGATTTATCCAGCTCAATCAGAATATCTCCTGCTTTGACTGCTTGACCTACTTGAGCGTTAATCAATTTAATTTTTCCGCTTGTTTTAAAGGCATATTTTTTTAATGCAGCACTTTTAACTATACCGATGTAGGATATTGAAGTATCGGAGTTTGTAATATTAACCGATTTGACTTCGACAGGTATAGGCTTTTGAATATTATTAACAGCAGCATTATTTTTATTGCAGCCGGTAAATAAAAACAATAATGATAAGATTAAATAAAAAAGTAATTTTCTCATAATTTAACGCTCCCTTATTCACATAAAATATAATCAAATATAATCATCAGTCATATTATATTATACAACAAAATATTTATAATAGTAATAAAAATAGTAAATATTGTTAAACATTTTTGTATATCTAAAATATTCTAACCTGCAAGTAAAATGATTTTTATATCTTTTATTTATTATAAATTGATATATAATATATGCATACAATTTTTTGAGCAATAATTTAATTGAGGAGAGTCAAAAATGAGAATAGTAATAGACGGAGATGCATGCCCCCACCGTGTAAAGGAAATTTGTGAACGAGCTGCCCATGAGTTTAATATAGATTTAGTTATTGTTGTTGACATAGATCACTACATAGTGAGTGATTTTACTATTTTAGTAGTTGAACAGGGCAGAGATTCGGTCGATTATAAAATAGTTGAAATTTTTCAAAATGATGATATATTGGTTACTCAAGATTATGGACTGTCAAGTCTGGTATTGAATAAGGCCGTTGCAATAATTCACACATCCGGTTTTTTTATAAATAAAAATAACATTGATGAGCTTCTCGAGTCGAGACATATAGGACAAAAGATAAGAAAAGCAGGAGGAAAAACGAAAGGACCATCAAAAAGAAGAAAGGAGCAGGATGAAAATTTTGAAAAATGCCTGTATAAGGTTTTGTACGCAAGGTTTGGGAAACTAAGGCAGAATAAAAAATAGAGAATAGTATTGATTTAAAATACTGTCCTCTGTTTTCCTTTTCCATATTCCATATTCCATATTCAATATTTAATATTACATTGATTCAATACTTTCTACTACATCCTCCACAATAATTTCTGATGATGATTTATTATACATTTTTTTCATATTGTTTCTCATGGCGCTTAAAATTGTAGGACTGTTAATTAAATTCAAGGTTCGGTTTACTATTTCATTAGCATTATTTGCAATAAAAGCAGCTCCCTTTTTTTCAAAATACAATGCATTTTCCTTTTCCTGCCCTGTTCCAGGCTTGAAAATAATTAAGGGCAGCTGTACCGCCAAAGCTTCGCTGAGTGTAATTCCTCCTGATTTTGTAATCATGCATCTAGATATTTTATAGAGCTCATGTATATCCTTTGTAAACCCAAATCCCAATAGGTACTTAAAATTC
>DAIUCB010000354.1:0-1539 GCA_036846385.1 Bacillota bacterium
ATTTCTTTAAAAGTTATCTCCCTCAAATTAAGAGTTTTATTATTATATCATATCAATTATATTTTAATCAATAATTAAAAAACAAGCAAGAATTTTCATGCTTGCTTGTTTTTTTCAGCATAAATCTAAGTAATTTAATCCGTCCTCAGGTATTATCATTTCTATTTTAGGTGTTTCATCATGTTCTCCGATTATAAACAGTTTATAATACATCCTTGGTGCGAAATCTATACTCGGAACTGTCAATAAATTTTTATCATCACCTTTTTTTCTTAAATACAATTTATATCTGCCTGAGGGTATTGCAACATCAATTGATATATCACCATATTTAATATCCGAAAATAATACGGTACCATCTTCTGCCACCAAATCATATGAAACAGAGCCGGGAATCAGGTTTATCACCTTAACTGCGGACATACCGTTCATAAATTGATTTACCTTTTCATCCGGTATCATAAGTATGCTTAAATCTTCAATATTATTTATTTGACCGGTTAATGCACCTGTATACACTAAATTCTTTCCAATAACTATGTTAGTTTCCAAAACGGCTTTTTTTTGATTACCTGAGGGATAAGCCGTTACTCTGTATTCTCCTGGCATAAACTTTAAGTACCTTGAAAATTCACCATATTTTAAATTTGCCGCTAATAAAAGTTCGTTTACATATATATCAAGTGCCGGTGAACCAATAATAGCATTAAACACCCTAAAATATGATTTAAAGCAAAAACAGCTATTTACAGCATTATACATATTTGCATTGTCATTAGTCGGAAACACATTATATTGTAAATTCTGATTGTAATACATATATACACCTCTTTTCATTTTGCTAATATTATATGAAAAAGGTGTTGAAAAGTTCTACAGCTATTTCCGGCAAATATATATTTTAATATCAACAGCTAGCAGAGTATATATATGAAATTACAAAAACTTTTCCGGAAAATTAATATATTTAACTAAAATACTTACAAATTTCTCAATATATTTTTTGTCATCCTCATCAAACCTGTTTAATATAGGGCTGTCAATATCGATTACTCCTATAAGTTTATCATCTTTAATTATCGGTACCACTATTTCAGAATTCGAATCGCTGTCACATGCTATATGACCGGGAAATTCATGTACATTTTTAACTAATTGAGTTTCTCTTGTTAAAGCCGCTGTGCCGCAGACTCCCTTTCCCAGCTCTATATGAGTACACGCAGGCTTTCCCTGAAATGGACCTAATACAAGCTCTCCATTTTTATAGAGATAAAATCCTACCCAATTAATTTTTTCCATCAACATCCACATCAGTGCAGATGAATTTGATAAATTTGCAAGCCAATCCTTTTCTGTACAAATTAAGCCTGTAAGCTTCATATTTAAATAGTTATAAAATTTATCCTCAGTGTCAAAATTTAATTTTTCTATTTTTTCCATAATACCCTCCATTAATGCTGCCGTAAAGCCGCAGTTATCCTGCGGCTTTCTGATTTCTCTATTTAACCACTAAATTGAATATTTTTCCGGCTACATATA
>DAIUCB010000355.1:0-1498 GCA_036846385.1 Bacillota bacterium
TTGAATGTTTATTATTTTTAGTGCTTAAAATGTCTCATATCCGTAATAACCATTGACATATCATTTTTGTCGCATTCTTCAATTGATTTTATATCGTTGAGAGAGCCTCCCGGCTGAATAACCGCAGTAATGCCTGCTTCAGCTGCCGCCTCTATGCAATCCGGAAACGGGAAAAAAGCATCTGATGCGAGACAGGCACCCTTCAGGCTGTCATTTCCCAAAAACTCTGCTGCATGCTCGATTGCCTGCTTGCATGCCCAGATTCGGTTAACCTGACCGGGTCCTATACCAACAGACTGACCATCCTTAACAATAGTAATTGCATTTGATTTAGTATGCTTAACTATTTTCCAAGCCATAATTAAATCCTTCATTTCACCTTCTGACGGCTCTCTCCTTGTAACAGTTTTAAGCTCCCCACCTTCGGGAAACAGACGAGAATCTATTGTCTGAACCAATATACCTCCTGCAACCTTTTTAAGGTCGTAAGAATTTTCATCCTGCTTAGTCATAATTTCCTTTATTTGTAAAAGCCTGATATTTTTCTTTGATTTAAGTATTTCAAGAGCCTTTTCGCTGAAGGATGGAGCCGCAACTATTTCTACAAATATTTTATTTATTTCATCAGCCGTATTTTCGTCTATTTCTCTGTTTGCAACAACAATACCTCCGAATATAGAGGTAGGATCTGCTTCATAAGCCTTCTTATATGCCAAGCTTATGCAGTCTGCGGTTCCGACACCGCAAGGATTGGAATGCTTACATCCAACAACTGTCGGCTCGTCAAATTCCTTAAGAAGCTCAAGAGCTCCGTTCGTATCATTAATATTATTAAAGGACAGCTCTTTACCATGCAGCTGAATTGCCGAGGTTAACAAACCCTTATCCTTTATAACCTCTTTGTAGAAGGCAGCTTTTTGATGAGGATTTTCTCCATAACGCATTTCCTGAACCTTTTCAAAGGTCATTGTAAAGGTTTCAGGCAAATCTATGTCTTTTCTTTCCTTTTTCATATATGAAGCTATTAACGTATCGTAGTGTGCGGTATGAGCAAATACCTTTGAGCACAGATAAAATTTGGTTTCGAAGGAAACCTCCTTATCTCTTGATAATTCTTCTATTATTTTGTTATAATCACGTGGGTCAACTACTACTGCAACATCCTGATAGTTTTTGGCAGCAGAACGAAGCATCGTCGGTCCGCCTATATCTATATTTTCAATTGCAGTCTGTCTGTCAACCGAGTCTCTTAATATAGTTTGCTTAAATGGATATAAATTAACCACAACGATATCTATTGTTTCTATATTTAAATCACTTAGCTGCTTCATATGCTCCGGATTTGAACGAATTGCCAAAAGGCCTGCATGAATGCTGGGATGAAGTGTTTTTACTCTTCCGTCAAGGCATTCAGGAAAGCCTGTTACCTCAGATATGCCGATTACCTTTACACCGGCATCCTCTAATGCCTTATGAGTTCCGCCTGTAGAAATTATTT
>DAIUCB010000356.1:0-1413 GCA_036846385.1 Bacillota bacterium
AACGGATGTATCAAGGCGGGCGCAGCACTTATCGGCGGAGAAACTGCCGAGATGCCCGGGCTGTACGGTGAAGGCGAATATGATATTGCAGGTTTTTGTGTCGGTATTGTAGATAAAAGTAAAATAATTGACGGTTCGAAAATTGTTGACAAGGATGTGTTAATAGGTATACCGTCAAGCGGAATTCACAGCAACGGCTACTCATTGGTGAGAAAAATCTTTTTTGACCACAAAAAATACGATGTAAATCAATATGTAGAGGAGCTGGGATGCACTCTGGGTAAAGCACTTATGGAGCCTACCAGGATATATCCCGAGCTTATACTTGATTTAATAAAAAACTTTGAAATAAAAGGAATGTCAAATATAACCGGCGGAGGTTTCTACGAGAATATACCTCGTATGTTTCCGGAGGGCATTACGGCAGAAATTGATACCCGCAATATAAATGTTCTGCCGATATTCAAGCTGATGCAAAGAGAAGGTAATGTGGATATAGATGAAATGTATTCTACCTTTAATATGGGTATCGGTATGGTTATGGCTGTATCACCGAGTATCGCAGAGAAGGTAATGGAATATATGAAGGCAAAAAATGAACAGCCTGTAATAATCGGTCATACAGTAAAAAGAGAAGGGACTATGAAAATATGCCACAGGTAAAAATAGGGGTTTTATTATCGGGTTCAGGTTCAAATTTACAATCATTAATTGACAATATAGAGTCGGGCAAAATCAACGGGAGAATTGAGGTAGTCATTTCAAACAAAAAGGATGCCTATGGACTGGAAAGAGCAAGACAGCACAGCATTGATGCTGTCTTTGTCAATCAGCGTGAATATGCGGATATAGAAGCATACAATGATGCTGTAATTGATGAGCTGAAAAAACATAATGTAGAGCTTGTAATATTGGCAGGGTACTTAAAAATTCTTTCTGCGAGGTTCATAGAAACGTATAAAAATAAAATAATAAACATACATCCTTCCTTGATACCTTCTTTTTGCGGCATGGGTTTTTATGGGATAAAGGTTCATGAGGCTGCGATAAATTACGGAGTAAAGCTAAGCGGTGCTACGGTACATTTTGTTGATGAAAATACCGACACGGGACCTATAATAATTCAAGAATCGGTGAAGGTTGATTTTGAAGACACGGCAGAATCGCTGCAGCAGAAAATATTAAAAATAGAGCACAGAATTTTGCCTCTGGCAATTAAGTACTATTGTGATGGAAGCATAGAATTAATAGGCAGAAAGGTTAAACTGTTATTACAGCAAAAAAGCTAATAACAGGATTAGTATATAAATCGTTGAAGGAGAATAATTATGAGAGCTTTAATAAGTGTTTCTGATAAAACAGGAATAGTCGAATTTGCAAAACAGCTGTCTGAATTAGGTATTGAAATAATTT
>DAIUCB010000357.1:0-1377 GCA_036846385.1 Bacillota bacterium
CCTGCGGGATCGAGCATTCCGTTTTCTCTGCCTGCTACGAGTTTATTTTCCGTTGCCCAATTTATCGCTTCAATTGCCCAACTGCTGATATTCTTGCTGTCGGTAAAATCGGTAATGTTTCCTTTTACCTCTGTATTCATACCCTTAATCCTCGCATACCTATACAACATCACTGCAAGCTGTTCTCTGGTAATATTTTTTTGAGGCATAAACTCAGTATCAGTAATACCTCTTACTATATCATTTTCAGAGGACCATCTGATTGCATCTGTATACCATTCGCTGAGATTAACATCTTTAAATTTGTTTTCCAAAATCGGAGATGTCTTTCCTTCTAGTCTGTGAAGAACAGTAACAAGCATTGCCCTTGTCATAGGTGAATTCGGACTGAATCTTGTTTCATCCGTTCCTGAGAACAACCCTTTTTGAACTGTATACATCACACTATCATAGAACCAGTCTTTTTCATTCACATCGACAAAGCTTATAATGTTTTCATATCCTATCATATAGTATGACAGGTGGTCAGTTTTAAATGTTGCCAAACTTGTTTCCTCGTCATATACTGAATTTAATTTTTCCTGTTCACCCTTGTCATTTAAATACCACACCGATACATTGTTTTTTATTTGTCCCTTTTTCAATTTATACGGAAGAGATATGGTTATTGTCTGTCCTCCAAAGCCGGATACAGCTTTATCACTGCTAAGTATACTTATATCATACACCTGATTTTCCTTTGCAGCTGATTTTTGCTTTTCGGTTAGCTTATTAACATCTGCCTTAGCTAAAATTATGTTAATATTGCTGCCTTCTGCTTTTTCTGATATCTTACCGAGCACCTCGCTTGGTATTATAATGACTCCAAGCGGTGTCTGAATATGCAAATCAAGCTTTTCCTTTGATATATCATTTATTGAGGACTTGGATATTTCTACATCCGATTTCAAAATATCCTCTCCCGCATCGACCGTTACAGCGATCCCACTTATGCTGACATCCTTGTCCTTTATTTCTTTCAGAGCCTCTTTTATCTGATTAGATGTAACCTTTGAAACTGCTGTTTTATTTATAATTTTTGTTTCTGCTTTTATGTCAATTGTGTTACCCTTAATTTCGGGTATTTCCTCGTTTCCCTTTATCTTTGAAGGAACATTTCCCGACTTGAAAGCTCCAAGCTCCTTGAGCTTATCTATTGCAGCATTGTAATTTTTTACATCCCCAACTGTTATATACATTTTTTGTTCGTCTGTGAGCTTCTTATAGGCTTCATCTGCTGACATAACCGCAGCTTTGTCTTCAAGAGATATCTTAGATGCGGACGGAATTTTTTTAAGGAGTACCTTAACAGCTTCGATTTCTTTGAAGAAAGCAATT
>DAIUCB010000358.1:0-1358 GCA_036846385.1 Bacillota bacterium
TTATATTTAACGCCTTCTTTATTCTTAATGTTTCTAAATCTGTAATAGAGCTCATATGGTTTTTAATTTTTATACCTAACTCTTGCTCTGCTATTACAACCAAATCCTTGCTATTCATTTTTAATTCTTTTGCCAGTTCATATATTCTCATGCAGACACCTCCGGATTATATGTTATTTAATATATATGTTGCTATGTTTTCATCGTTTATCGACAATACGCTCACCATCTTTTTCCCCAGACATTTTCCGAGGAGTTCCTTTTCACCATATTCAATAGATTTACAATTATATTTGTCACAATCATATTGAATGTTTTTTTTAGTTTTCTCTGATGCATCCTGTGCAATCATCACCAATACACTTTTATTTTTTTTTATTTCTGAACAAGTAACATCAAAGCCTATTGAAATTTTTCCACCTTTCCTTGCTATTCCAAGCATAGAATAAATTTTATCCATTCTTTGACAGCTCCAATTTTATTTCTTCATAAATACTATCCGGTATTTCCATTTCAAGAGCTTTTGAAAGCCTTTTAGTTTTTATAGCCTTTTCAAAGCATTCCGCATTTTTACAGATATATGTACCTCTTCCGTTTAATTTTCCTGTTAAATCTAATTTAATTTCATTATCCTTATTTTTAACAATACGGTATAGCTCCTTTTTAGGAAAGCCTTCCATGCATCCTATACATTTTCTGATAGGTATTTTTCGCGTTTTCATTATATCACCTCAGCATTTCTTTGAGCTTCCTGAGTTTCGCTTATAATATCTATTTTCCAGCCTGTCAGCTTAGCAGCCAGTCTTGCATTTTGACCTTCTTTACCTATTGCAAGGGAAAGCTGGTTATCTGGTACTACTGCAACGGCACTTTTCTCCTTTTCTTTAGCTGTAACCTTGATTATTTTAGCAGGTCCAAGACTATTTGCTATAAATTTCTCAGGGTCTTTTTCATATATTATTATATCAATTTTCTCTTGGCATATTTCATCTATTATATTTTTAACTCTGGCACCCTTGTTACCTACGCAAGAGCCGACAGGATCAACATTAGGATCATTTGTAAAAACAGCTATTTTTGTTCTTGAGCCGGCCTCTCTGGCTATTGAATAAATTTCTATTATACCGTCATGAATTTCCGGTACCTCAAGCTCAAACAATCTTTTTACAAGATTAGGATGACTTCTTGATAACATTATATTAGCACCTTTTCCTGTATTTTTAACCTCCACGATAACTGTTTTGATTCTGTCTCCCGGTGCATATGTTTCATTTGGTATTTGTTCATTTTGAGTAAGAACACCCTCAATTTTACCTAAATCAATATACACATTACCCTTGCTTACTCTTTGTACGACA
>DAIUCB010000359.1:0-1346 GCA_036846385.1 Bacillota bacterium
CGGTATGCTTTGCTATGATAGCAGCGCCTATAGCTCCCATCATATTATAATTTTCAGGTACAAATACCTCAAAGCCTAAAGCGTTTTCGAATGCTTTTTTCATTCCCTTATTTGCTGCAACACCGCCCTGAAAAAACACCTTTGGTACTATTTCCTTTCCCTTACAAATATTATTCAGATAATTTCTGACTAATGCATCACATAAACCTCTTATTATTTCTGAATCATTATATCCTAATTGCTGCTTATGTATCATATCTGATTCTGCGAATACAGCACAGCGCCCTGCAATTCTGACGGAAGCAGAAGCCCTTAAGGCATAATCTCCGAACTCTTCAATCGGAATTTCCAATCTTTCTGCCTGTCTGTCAAGAAATGATCCGGTTCCTGCTGCGCAGACAGTATTCATTGCAAAATCAGATACAACTCCGTTTTTTATCAATATAATTTTTGAATCCTGACCGCCGATTTCAATTATGGTTCTAACCTCATTATTAATCTCCAGTGCAGCTATGGCATGTGTTGTTATCTCGTTTTTTACTGCATCTGCTCCGATTAAGGTTGATGCTATTTGTCTGCCGCTTCCTGTTGTTCCTGCCGCGCTTATTTTTATATCCTTATATTTATTTTTCAATATTCGCAGTCCGTCCTGTACAGCATTAACAGGTCTGCCCTTTGTTCTTAAATAAATTTTTTCAATTACCGTCATATTGTTATCTAAAAGTACAATATCCGTACTTACAGAACCTACATCAACACCTAAAAAATACATTATCCCTTCTCCTCTCCAATAAATCTACAAATGCTTCTATTCTTGTAATATATCCTGCCTCTCCGGTCATTTCATCAACGACAAGCGACATTATAGGGAAATCCATATCTTTTGAAATTGACGGAAGAATTGATTTTGAAACTATTTCAGGCATGCAGCCCATCGGAAATATTTGAATAGCACCGTCGCAGCCCTCATTATATGACAGCACCGCTTCACCAATACATTCTCTTGCATGTCCTCCGATATTTAAAGGCAAATAATTTTTTGATGCTAATTTAATATCAAGAGAATTGAGCTTTGTGAGGAATAACGCAGTATTATTAAGCCACCAGCTTGGAGTCAATCTTCTTTGAGAGGATACTCCATAGTCCATAAGCTTATCTTCGATATATAAATTCGAAAAAGGCTCTATTACCGTATAAATCTCACCTATAATCGCTATTTTCAAAGGATTTTTATTTATATCAACGGGTATATAATTAATTTTTTCTTTATATTCTTTTAACAATTTAATCATATCCATAGGATTGTCACACAATGCAGCTTCCTTCTTGCATCTGTTTAACATATT
>DAIUCB010000360.1:0-1337 GCA_036846385.1 Bacillota bacterium
AAATATGTCGGATATGCCTATGAAAAAGGTTTGATTAAAGGCATTTCCGATACTGAATTCGGTTCAGGTATTGCAAACTCAGATATGTATCTCACGTTTATGCTTCGCGCACTGGGGTACAGTGATTTAGCAGGTGATTTTGTATGGAATGAGCCGGATACTCTTGCAAAAACTGTGGGAATTTTATCTGATAAAGTAGATACTGCTAATTTCCTGCGTGCTGACGCTGTAATTGTATCTTGGGCAGCTCTTGAAGCAAGTCTGAAGGTTGAAAGCGAGACAGGAGCAAAGACCTTGTCGGAAAATCTCATGAGCGCCGGTGTTTTAAAATCGGAGGATTACCGTGCTGCAAAGCAGCTTGTAAACGGAAATGAAAGCACAGCCTCAAATAATAAAGAGCTGTCTGTATCTACCGTTGATGAGCTTAAGGCAGCTTTGGAAAATAAAGAAGCTACTGTTGTAAATATCAGCTCTGACATTGAAATTACTGATAAGCTTTTTTTTGAACGCGATATTGATTTAATGTTAAATATCGAAAAGGGAAAAACACTTACAATCAGCGGAGAGTTTATACCTGTAGGCTTTTCGGTTACTAATAATGGGTCTGTAGTAATTTCAGGTATCTTTGATCGAGGATTATCCAGCTTTATCAATAACGGTTCTTTGACTGTGAAAAGCGGAGGAACCTTTAGCTCCGGTGTCAGCAATACAGATAACTGCGGAACTATTACGATTGATATCGGCGGCAAGCTACTTATTGAACGAGGTACCGGATTTAATAATCTCGGCACTTTAATGAATAACGGATATATTTCAGTTAATGACGGAGGAAGCCTAAACAACGAAAAGGGAACTATAACAAATAACGGCACCATTGATTTATACACATATTTTACCGGAAATATCAAAGATATTTTAGGAACAGGCAAGATAAACGACAATAGATAATGTATTATAAGATAGAGGCTGATTACTTAAGTAATCAGCCTCTTTTGTCTGAAGCATTTATTTCTGCCGCTAAGATGTGTTGCAATTGATAATTTAAATATCTATTGCCGCCTAATATATTTATATATATTAAATTGTTTAAATTAGAGCTGAAAATAAAAATGATATAAAAATAAATTTTAATATTTGCAACTTTATCGGTGACTTTTACGTCTAATAATATATGATATCAATGAATAATGAGGAATATTTTATATGGAAAAATTATTATATGTTTTGTCGTTGCTGTCAATAATTGTTGCAACAGCATATATGCTGATTATTACGGTAGGAAATTATTTAAAGGATGACATTTCCGATAAGGAAATATAAATTAATAAAAATGCTTT
>DAIUCB010000361.1:0-1220 GCA_036846385.1 Bacillota bacterium
ATAAAAAATCCGGCCATCAGGCTTAAGGAATGATAAAGCTTTGTTTTTTTCTCCTAATGTACCGGCAGGAATATTGTTTTTTTCCGACAGCTCAGTTAATCGATGCACAAAATCACTGTCATAATCAACCTCCATACCTATTCCTGCTTCTCCGAATTCTTTGAAATTACCCTGCGAACCGCTTCCCGGAGAAATATGTATATAATCTGAATACATTATTGAGTGAGGTGTCGTTATTATAATAGTATCAGGCTTTATTTCAGCTATTTTACGAGAAATTTTTTCATAAGCTTCAATTGTTTTTTTCGCTTTGCTTTCCTTTCCTCCTCCGATTTCCGGTATAATTATCGGCGGATGGGGAAGGACAAATGCTCCCAATAAAGACATTTTTTTCTCTCCTTAAATATTTTTAAATTTTATTTATTATATTATTATATCTTTTTTTATTATTTTATACAATGATTCATTATTTAATGATTATGTAAAAATAAGAATGAGATAATTTTTGTATTATCTCATTCTTGTTTTTGATATTATTGTATGCAAATTAATATTATTCAACTGCTACTATTATTTGACCTCGGTAGGAACCACCATCCTCTGTATACGCTGTGTATTTTATAACGACATTTCCAGTAAATCCGACAGCTGGTACAAATGTTATTTTTTCAATATCATCTTCACCATATGCTTTATTTTCCGAAACTAAATACTTAAAATATGAATCGGATTCATATTTGTAGTATAGATTACCATACTTGCTGTCAGGTAAAATGAATTTAACATGTTTTAAATCTTTATCATCTTCATCGTCGTCATCATATGTCAAAGCTTCTAAAACATCTTCAAAATCATCGCTGTCTAAGGTTAATTTAGAATTCTTATCTATAATATATTTTATTGTGTCTAAATCAAATATTACTTCTTTTTCCTCATTTATGGTTATTTCAATTTTTCCTGTATATGAAGCTCCCTTTACATCATATGCCTTATAATTGATTACAACATTTCCCTTATAGCCTGCAGCAGGCACAAAGGTTATCATATCTATGTCTTCATAATCGTAACACTTAGATTCAATTACAAGTGATTTATTTTTTGATGATGATGTGTAATCGTAATATAATTTTCCGTATTTTTCTTCGGTAAGAGTAAATTTCACATAGTCAAAATCTTTATCTGAAGCCTTTCTAAATACATTTCTGAAGCTTTTATAATCA
>DAIUCB010000362.1:0-1150 GCA_036846385.1 Bacillota bacterium
GTTCTCCGTCAGCAAGCTTATTTGTTATTTGAGTGATTTTTTTAATAGGCTTTGTAACTATATTAATTATAATATACATAACTGCCGACAAAATCAATATTGTCAGTATATAAATCAAAACTATGATTCCGATTAGATTTTTAGTGTCCTTTAAAAATTCACTTACAGGCATAGCTGATACAATTTTCCAGCCTGTATCTCCTATATTTATGCAATCGCCCTTATATTTTTCATTATTATAGGTATAATCAAGTATTTTATCATTTTCGTTGCCGGAATTTATTTCTTGAATTAAATTATCCCCGACTCCTATATCCTTAATTGATTTTAGTATATTATTGCCGTCTCGATGTGATGTTATTACATTATCCTTTGTCAGAAGTGTAAAGTAACCTGTTTCTCCCAGCTTGTAATCTTTGACTATCTTTGATAATACATCAATTCCGATATCTATACCTGTTAAGCCGACAATCTTTCCGTCTGAATAAACAGGAGCTGTAATAGCAATTGCCATTGTGTTTGTTGTATGGTCCACATATGGTTCTGATATATTTACAACACCCTCCGTAATTGTTTTATAATAGCCCCGTGTTTTTATATCATAGGCTTCATCCGATACTCCGGCAAAACAATTTATATTGTAAGATGGAGTATCTTCAGCTATCCAGGTCGATAATATTATATTTTCCTCAAGCTTTTGACTTTCCTTCAAGGTAGACATAATAACATCATACCCCTCAAGAGTTTTCAGATCATCTCTGCTGTTAGTAGAAACCATAAATTTCTGAATATTCTTATCTGTTGCCATCTGCTCTACTATAGTCGTATATCGTTCAAAAAACAGCTTTGCTTCAAGACTTATACTTTTTGAGGTTTCCTCAAGCAGCTTCTCGTCATTTTTCATAAATCTGCTGTTGACTGTTGTACCTATTATAATACCGGTAGCTGACAATAGCAGTAAGCTTCCGATAAACAAAATAATCATTAATTTGCCTTTTATACTATTTAAGCCTCTAAAGTTTTTCTTCTTTTCATTAAGTTTTTTCTTGATTTTTTTAACTTTTTTTATTTTCCCCATATAATTCCTCTCCTATTTTATGTCTTTTATATTATGTTTGTTTCATTATTGTTATCGACATAAAATTACAAA
>DAIUCB010000363.1:0-1113 GCA_036846385.1 Bacillota bacterium
CCTTGTTCTTTTCTCTTTCATAAACCTGCTCCTTTATTTTGAGCTCCTTTGTAATATCGTCCACAGAAAGGATTGCTCCTCTTATGCTTCCGTCAAAATCATATAGATGATAAATATTATATCTATAGCTTATATTGTCATTATTTTCATTCTTTAGTGTAATTTCTTCGTTTATAAATTCAGTGTTTTCTAAAAACAATTTATCGATTTTATCCTTTAGCAAATTGTTCAACAACTCAATTTCAAATATACTTTGCGGTAATTCCTTCAAAGAGGTTATATTGCATGCACTTTGGTTGTAAAGTGTAATGTTGAAATCTCTGTCAAAAACAATAATCCCATTCGGGCTGCTTTCTACTATACGGTTTTTCAGCTCACTGTTATTTCTTGTTTCTATAATTTGATTTTCAAGGTTTTTATTAGTTTCCTGCAGCTCCCTTGTCTTTTCATCAACCTGCTTTCTGAGCAGCTTGTTTATTCTTATGTTAATCATAATAATCACAGCAACGGTGACAAAAATTATAAAAGCAAGAAAGGATATCCTTTTTATAGTTTCCTTTATTATGTATTTTCCCTCATTAATCCACTTATCGTGTATTTTTTCATATTCTCCGCTGATTCTTAATTCCTTAAGCCCATTGTTAAGCTTATATAAAAGCTCCTTATCTCCCGGCTTTGTAATCATTGTATATTCGATGGGAACCATATAATTGCTGACTATTGTATAATCCTCTTCCAGATTGGACTTTTCCAATTGATATAAAATACTGTTTTTAACACCTACAAGTACATCTGCTTTTTTCTCCTTTAACAGATTAAATGCCCTCACCTGATTTGACACTACAGTGTATCTTAGATAATTCATTTCACTTATATACGAATAGCCTATTGTATCATTCTGCAAAACGGCAGTCAGCTTTCCGGTGTTCATATTGTTTCTTAAATCATCAACCTTTTCATCAAAGGTAATCATAAATATCGAGGATTGTGATATGCTGTCGGTAGCTTCCTCTTTAAATTTTAAGCTGCTGTTATTTATAACTCCCAAAACTATATCGACCTCACCGTTAGTCAAAGATTCAGCGGCTTCAATGCTGTTTTTAACCGGAATAT
>DAIUCB010000364.1:0-1040 GCA_036846385.1 Bacillota bacterium
TTGATGTATTTCCCTATACAATAAGACTTGTTTCTGAGGTATTAAGCTCTAACGGTTCTACATCTCAGGCAAGTGTATGCGGCAGTACCCTGTCACTTATGGATGCAGGCGTACCTATCAAGGCTCCTGTAGCCGGAGTAGCTATGGGACTTATCAAGGAAGAAAATGATGTAGTAGTTCTCACTGATATTCAAGGGATGGAAGACTTTTTAGGAGATATGGACTTTAAGGTTGCAGGTACGGCAGAGGGTATTACAGCTATACAAATGGATATGAAGGTTCATGGTATTGACAAGGAAATATTGACGGTAGCTTTAGAAAAAGCTTTGGCCGGAAGATTGTTTATTCTTGGCAAAATGCTGGAATGCATCGATAAGCCTCGGGAAGAAGTTTGTAAGTATGCTCCGAAGATAATTAAAATGAATATCAAGCCTGATAAAATAAGAGAGGTTATAGGTGCGGGCGGCAAGGTTATCAATAAGATAATCGAAGAAACAGGTGTTAAAATAGATATTGAGGAGGATGGCTCTGTTTTAATAGCTGCAGAAAATGTAGAAAGCGCTTATAAGGCTAAGAAAATTATTGAGGGTATAGTAAAGGAAATTGAGGTAGGAGAAATAATGCTCGGAAAGGTAGTAAGAATTACTACATTTGGCGCATTCGTAGCTCTTACTGACAATAAGGACGGACTGCTTCATATATCTCAAATATCCGATAAGAGGGTAAATAAGGTTGAAGATGTTCTAAACATCGGAGATGAAATACTCGTTAAAATAACAGAAATAGACCAACAGGGAAAAATTAAGCTATCAAGAAAAGATGCTTTGAAGGAACAAGAAGAAAACAAATAAAATTACTTCAAGATAACAAATATCATAACAAAGAATATGAAATTTGTTATTTTTTATTGTTAAACGACAGGATGTTCGGCGATTGGCAGCAATTTTGATTGATTTGTCAGGTGTTTATGGTTATGATAGTTTGCAGCATAGTTTTAAATTAATATAAATATATACAGTATTGTAATTTATACAAAAGTT
>DAIUCB010000365.1:0-1035 GCA_036846385.1 Bacillota bacterium
CGAGGTGTTTGGTATAGAAGTATTTATACAAGGTAAAAGCGGAATCGGCAAAAGCGAAACCTCTCTTGAGCTTATAAACAGAGGACACAGGCTTATAGCTGATGATGCGGTTATTATCAAAAAGCTTGATAACAGGCTAAAGGGCACATGTCCGGAGCTGACTCAGCATTTGATGGAAATCAGAGGTATAGGGATACTTGATATCAAGCACTTGTTTGGTGTAGGTTCTATAAAGCTTGAGCAATATATTGAGCTTGCCATAGAGCTTGAGGAGTGGGATGAAAAGAAGGAATACGACAGAATCGGAATGGATGAAAATTATATAGAAATACTTGATGTTAAGGTTCCGAGCGTTATTATTCCTGTAAGGCCCGGCAGAAATATTTCTGCCATTATAGAAATTGCAGCTAAAAACTACAGACAAAAGCTATTGGGATATAATGCTCTCGATATGTACAATAAAAGATTTTACAACATGGTACAATGTTAATATTAATACAATAATAACATGCTTTTTATTCAATATAACCAATTAAAATATGATTGAAATGAATGCTTTTTTATATAACTTGCAAAATTGTGTGATAAAAAATATAAATCTCTTTATAAATTAATGGGGCAAACGCTTATTTTCTAATAAAAGTTACTAAAAGTCAAAAACAATTTAAATAAAAAACATTTGATTTTTAAAGTGAATTTATTCATATTAAAGCATTATTTTAGTTGCATTATATTAATATATAAGGTATAATTTTAAAGGAAATTGTTAAAAAAATAATAGGAGGAAATATATATGGCAAAAGTTATGAAAACAATGGATGGAAATACGGCTGCAGCGTATGTCTCATATGCGTTTACTGAAGTTGCTGCAATATTTCCTATAACACCTTCATCACCAATGGCTGAACTTTCAGATGAATGGGCAGCACATGGTCAAAAGAACATTTTCGGTCAAACTGTTAAAGTTGTTGAAATGCAATCAGAAGGTGGTGCTGCGGGTGCAGTTCACGGCTCATTGCAAGCAGGTGCATTAAC